>NZ_JBDUCX010000211.1:0-11973 GCF_040003245.1 Chthoniobacter sp. | reverse complement strand
GTGGCCACGTCCTCGGGGTTGAACTGTGCCTCTACAGTGCCGAAACTGATCGTGCACCCTTCGTTGAGGTGGTAATCGGAAACCTTCTGGCCGTTGACAAACGTGCCATTGGAGGAGCCGCGATCGTGCAGGCGATAGTGGCCGTGCTCGCTGATCAATTCGGCGTGAAAACCCGAAACTGTCCGGTCGATGATCTGGATCGTATTGAACGGCAAGCGACCGATCGTCAGTCGCGCACCGGTGAGCGCGATGACGGTGGGTTGATCTTTCTCGGGGAACGTAAGTCGGAGACTGGCCATGCTTAAATATGTGCTATGGAGGTCGGGGCGAACAGTAGGTAGGGCGATTACAAGCGCAACCGCGTTCTTAAAAGAAATCGCAGAAAATGCCCATTCCGGCGGGGTGAAAGGTGAAATTTTTAGCAAAAACACCCTGAAGACGCATCTTAGCCGGTGAGATGCACCCGAAAATGACCTGCAAAACCCCGTGTAGACTATCGTTTACAAACGAGAACAGGGGTTGACTACGGATAAAATTTAGTCGAATCGGAGGCATCCACCCGCCTCGTGAGCTGCGTTCCTTGCCAACTAATTCTCAATCCGCCCCTTGCCACCCTCTAGAAAATTGTCTCAAAGGATGCCCATTTCGGCACTAAGCCTGCTGCAAAGGGTTGGTTTAACTACTATATGATATGGATTTGCTGCCCTCGATATTGATCGCAGAGGACGACGAGAGAACCTGTATTCTCTTACAGAGCATGCTGGAGAGCCTCGGCTATCCCATCGTCGGCTCGGCCAGTGACGGCCGCGAGGCGGTCGAAAAAGCCCTCTCGCTGAAACCCGGGGTCGTGCTGCTCGACATCGGCATGCCCGTCCTGGACGGTCTGGAAGCCGCCCGACGCATCCTCGACGAAATGCTCGTCCCCATCGTCGTGCTGACCGGCATGTCCGACGACGAAACGCTGGAACAGGCCCGCGCCCTCGGCGTGCAGGCCTTTCTCCTCAAGCCGCTCTCGAGCAAGGAGCAACTCCGCGCCGCCATCGTCATTGCCACCACCATCTGCGAACGCCAGCGGGCGGACTCCGAGCGCATCGACTCCCTCAATACCTCGCTCGAATCCACCCGGGTAAAAACCATGCCGCGCGCCCTCGGCAGCTTTGGACTCACCCGCCGCGAGACCGAGGTGCTGCACCTCCTGGCCGAAGGCAAGGCCAACGCCGAGATTGGCGTGGAACTTGGGCTCTCCCCGCGCACCGTGGAAAAGCACGTGGAACACATTCTCGACAAGCTCGGCGTGAAGTCCCGCACCGCGGCCACCCGCCTCGTGGCCGACGCCGGCCGCCGCAAGCGCTAGTCAATCAGGCCGGCGAGCGGTCACCTACCCCTTGCGTTCGGTGTGTGGGCGGTAGTGGATGACTTGCACCTTTTCCAAGGTTACCAGCCCACCGTCCATCATCTTGTCCAGCACCGGGAGGAACGCCTGGATCTTGTCCGGTTCGTCGACGATCTCGATCACCAACGGCAGGTCGGTTGAAAGCTGCAGGATTTTCGCGGTGTGCAGACGGCTGTGGTGACCGAAACCCATGGGGCTCTTCAAGACCGTGGCCCCTGCCAGGTGAAGTTCGCGCGCCTTGAGCACGATGGCCTCGTAGAGTGGTTGGTGGCCGAAGCGATCGGCATCGCCGATGAAGATGCGCAGCAGCGTGGCCTCGGCAGGTAGGCGGGTGGAAGCGGCGCCGGAGGTGTCAGTAGTCATTTGGGGGATTCAGCGTTGCTGGATGAGAGAAGCCGTCAGGTGCCCCAGCCACACGGCCACGAGGCAGAGGATCACGGAAAGGAGCACATTCCAGCCGCCGCGCAGCCACTCGCCACCATTGAAGAGACGGAGCGTTTGCAGGCTGAACGAGGAAAAAGTGGTGAAGCCGCCGAGCACGCCGATCATCACCATTTGGCGGGTAAGGGGGGACACGAGCAAGACACTATCGGGGCCGGTCAGCGCGGCAAAGAGGCCGATGACAAAGCAGCCGGCCACATTCACCACGATCGTGCCGATGGGGAACGTCTCACCGTAGTGGCTGGCAAACCAGTTCGACAGGCCGAAGCGCAAGGCCGTCCCCACGGCGCCTCCGAGCATCACGGCGAGATAGGTTTTCAACATATCCTGCCCAGTGTGCCCGGCCTCGGCTCGAGCGGGAAAAGAAAGTCGGGAGACATCATGAGGATGAGATGGCTATTCTACGGTTCGCCGCGGGCCTGCACAGAAAATTTGGCGGGTGGAACTCTCGACCCCGGTTAATCCAGCGCCTTCCCCCACCGGGTTTCAAATTGACACTCCGCCGACCCAGCGTTTCCCTCGCTCCACGATGAACACGAAGCTGGTCCCGCTTATCTCGCGGCCCTGCTCGCAGGACTGGAAGGCCATGACCGGCGACGCCCAACGCCGCTTTTGCGAGCACTGCCAGTTGCACGTGCACAATCTCTCCGCGATGTCGCCCGCCGAACGGGAAACCCTGCTCGCCCAGCGCGGGGAGCGACAGTGCATCGCCTATGTGGACTCTCCCGACTCCATCCGGGTGCAACGCGGCACCTGGCTCTTCATCCAGCGCCTGCTGCGACCGTGGCGCGCGGGCGTCGCGCTATTCACCTTGCTCGTCTCGCTCTTCACCGCCGGCTGCGCGACGACGCATGACCCGTGCCCTCTGCCCCCGCCCGCATCCCACGACTGCACTCCGGCAAATCCTGGACCCGATGGCAAATATTGGGTCGGAGGGATTACCTCCTCCCCGCCGCTCTGGCGTCGCATCCTCTTCTTCTGGAAGCGCTGAACGGCCAGCCGAATGGCCGGACGAAATACCGGTGGCGGCACCGGATTTAAAATGAGGTGATCCTTTTCCCCATCGGATTTCGCATGAGCAGGTGGAATGAACACACCGCCTGCACGTCGTGCCACCCCGTCGCTCTACTCCACGGCATCGCCACCATCATCCGACACTTCCTGGTCGGAGTATTAGCGGCCTTTCAGGCGATCCTCGCACCATTGTTTGAGTTTTTGATCGCCCACGGCGTTGGCAAGTTTTGATAGTTGCTGCAGCGTGATGGCAAAAAACGGTCGATTGCCGACTTGTTCGTTTAAGTCGAGAGCTTCCAGATAGAGTTCGATTGCACGGTTCGGCTGCTTTGACCTCGAATACACGGCAGCCATCCCGCCGAGGGCCGAGGCCTGCCCGCGCTTGTCTCCAATCTCACCGTTGAGCGCCTGTGCCCGGTCGTAAAACTCGATCGCCTTGGCAGCGTCGCCTTTCTTCGCGTGCGCTGCCGCAATCCCGCCGAGGGCCGAGGCCTGCCCGCGCTTGTCCCCAATTTCAACACTGAGGGCGAGACCCCTCTCGTAAAACTCGATGGCCTTGACGGCGTCGCCTTTCTTCGCGTGCGCTGCCGCAATCCCGCCAAGGGCCGAGGCCTGCCCGCGCTTGTCTCCAATCTCACCGTTGAGCGCCTGTGCCTGGTCGTAAAACTCGATCGCCTTGGCAGCGTCGCCTTTCTTCGCGTACGCTGCTGCGAGCCCGCCCAAGGCTGAGGCTTGCCCGTGTTTGTCCCCGATCTCACCATTGAGCGCCTATGCCCGATCGTAAAACTTGATGGCGTTTACGGCGTCACCCTTCTTCGCGTGCGCTGCCGCAATCCCGCCCAAGGTCGATGCCTGCCCGCGCTTGTCCCCAATCTCGACTCTGAGGGCGAGACACTTCTCGTAGAACTCGATGGCCTCGTTGGCGTCGCCTTTCTTCGCGTGCGCTGCCGCAATCCCGCCGAGGGCCGAGGCTTGCCCGTGCTTGTCCCCAATCTCAACACTGAGGGCGAGTCCCCTCTCGTTAAACTCGATAGCCTTGGCCGCGTCGCCTTTCTTCGCGTGCGCTGCCGCAATCCCGCCGAGGGCCGAAGCCTGGCCTTGCCGATCACTGAGTTCCCCGTTGAGCGTCTGCGCTTCGTCGTAAAGCGCAATCGCTCGATCGGCCTCGCCTCGTCTTGCGAATGCTGAAGCTTGCGATCCCAACTTGAGCGCTTCCTGCCATTTGCCCCAGTAGGCCGTCGATCGTATCCGATATCCTTCGATGACTTCAGGACTCTCATCTCTCGCGAGCAGCTCAGTAGCGAGATCGCGAAGCAAATCGTGCAGCACATACTGCCCAAAAGCAGAGCGTTCGAGCACCGACCGGCCGATCAGCTTACCAAGACTCGCGATCGTCGCGCTTTTCTCGCGGGCGAGCACATAAGTCAGCGCGGAAGAGCCAAAACTGGATCTCCCCAGGACAGAAAGTGCGCGGAATACTCTCTGCAAATCGGCATCCATCCGGTCGTAACTCAGGAGTAGCACCGCGCGGACATCGAGATTGTCACTGTCTTCGATCGCGAGGGTATCGAGCCGGGACGCTTTCAACTGGGAGCGAAAGCTGGCAACGCTGGGCCACAACTCCCGCTCGGAGAGCAGTGCGCCGGCGATGGACAGGGCCAGCGGAAGCAAACCGCATAATTCCGCGACATCCTTCAAAGCCGCCAATTCGTCTGCTTCGCCGATGTGCGCGTGATCCTGCAGAAGTTCCAGCCCATCGGCTGGCGACATTCTATGCAGATCGATGGCCAGCGACACGCTGTTGGAAAGCGCGGGCAGCTTGTTCCGGCTCGTCACCAGCACGGCGCTGGAGTTGCCCTCCATCAACAGGGGCTTCACTTGGTCGGCGGACAGGGCGTTATCGAGAATGATCAAGACGCGCTGATCCCGCATGGCTTCGAGGTAGGCCTCGCGAATCTTCACCGGATCGGACGATGGCGGTGGTTCATTCAAACTGCTGAGGATGTGCGCCATCACGACCGCCGGAGCACTATCGTAGGTGTCGTGCCAAATCACCCCGTCGGGAAAACGGCCCTCGTGGTAGACGTCGCTCGCGACCCTAGCTGCCAGAAACGACTTACCCATTCCACCCATCCCTCTCACGGTGCAAAGAGTCATCGCCGACGATTCGGAGGCAAGTGCTTTCATCAGGTCCGCTTTCTCCGTTTGCCGCCCCACAAATCGATCCACCTGCGATCCCAGTTGAAAGGGAACCGTTTCGCCGGAAGTCTGGACGGACGAAGAAGCTCCGAGACGGGGCGGCTCGAGACCATCGAGGGCCGACGGATTTCTCAAGGCTGCCGCGCACAGAGATACGGCGGCGGCCGCAGCGGTGGCTTGCCAGCCATCGGCTTTGCGCTCATCCCCCCAATCGCAGACACCTTTGATGACGGACCATTCCAATCCCAGACTGCGGCATGCCTGGGCCACGCCGTAAGCTTCCATTTCGCCACCGATCGCGCGATCAAACCTTTCCAGCAGCCTGTCGCGAAACTCCGCATTGGCGATCAGCTTGTCCCCGGACAAAAGTTGCCCCATCCGCTGCGTGCTTACAGCGCCATCGGGAAGCATAAAAGTCCAGCCGCCCACGTTGGTGACTCTGTTGAGCAATTTGGGTCCTGCCTGAGTCTCGGCGCTGCGAAAATTATCGGTAACACCGACCCGCATGAGGTCAAAATCCTGCACACTGCTGGCGACCAGCACATCGCCCAGACGCATGCCTTTCACTTTTTCGTTTCCCCAAGCGATGCCGACCATGACCACCGCCCGGGGCATCCAGCAACGTGCGGCCTCGTTGGTGGCGAGCGTCGCGGAACCGGCATCGCGAGTTCCCATCACACATTGCAGATGCACGACGCAGAACGGGCCGAGTTTGCCGAGGTGGTAGGTGTGGTTCTCGATGTGGGTGCGGGCAATGGCCGCTTGTCCCGAAAAGGGTGAAAGGACCTTGGTCACTTCCACAGTTTCCGTCGGAGTGGCGGTGACGATCAGGAGCTCAATCTCCTCGCGCCACCCCAGGGCCACCTCCATCGCCACGTCGATCATTTCAACTTCCTCCCATCGCGCAGCAGAAGCGGGATGAACCGGCGGCCCCCATTGGCCGGGTCGCGGTGGACGGCGGTGCTCCGCTCCAGCGCGCACAGGATCGCCGCAATCAGTTGCCAGGCCTTCATTCAGTCCAGTAGAGCAATGATCTCGCCCAATGACCAGACGTGATCGGCAACGCCAGCCTCCATTAACGGGGGTGCGCCGACGCGGCGGATCGCTTATTTACCCGCCGGCTGGAAAAGCAGCGGGAGGAAGTCGTGGAGGTAGTGGCGCCAGTTGGGCCACGTGTGGCCGCCTTTGCTGATGTGCGCGCTGTATTTGACGTGGTGATCGTTGAGCAAGGTCTCGAGGGCTTTCTCGCTGGTGAGGAGAAAGTCGTCTTCGCCGATGCCGATCCAGAAAGGCGAGAGCTGGTCGTTGGCCTTGTCCTGCAACGGGCTCGACCAACGACTCCCCGGCGCTTCCATTCCCGCCCGGACGGGTGACTGGATGGCGGGAGTCGCACTCGTCGTCCCCCGTGATTCAAAATTCGCTGATCCCTTTTCCCTTCGGATTTCGCATGAGCAGGTGGAATGAACACGCCACTGCCTTCCCCCCCCCCGCCTTGTCACTCTGATAACGGTATGACAACATGGAAACGCGACACTGAATAACTGCAAAGTCTTCCGACTTATGGTGGCACCCCAGATACAGATCGTGGTCACGGTGCGAGGCGGCGAAGTCATCCGGCGCACCGTCCCGCCCGGCGACTATGTGATCGGCTCCGGAGAAAACGCGGATGTCGTGGTCCGATGCGACGGGGTTTCCGCGCGGCACGCCCAGCTCACGGTCAATTTCAACGAGCACTTGATCGAGGATCTCGGGAGCAAGAACGGGGTCTTCGTGAATGGCCGGAAGGTCGCGGAATGCGTGCGGCTCTGGCCGAATCAAAAAATCCAGATCGGGGAAGCGGTCATCGAAATGCATCGCCTCCGCGAGCAGGGTGACGGCGACCTGCCGCTCACGCCGCAGATCGCCGCCGTCCGCCGGGCTTTGCCGGAGGAGCTGCTCCGTGAGCGGAAGTACGAGATCGGCGGCCTGGTCGCCGAGGGCGGCATGGGGGCGATCTTGAGCGCCGATGAGGCCACGACCGGCCGCACCGTCGCCATGAAAGTGGTCCACTCGAATCCCAGCCCCGGGGACTTGATCCGCCTGATCAAGGAAGCGCAAATCACGAGCCAGCTCGAGCACCCGAACATCGTCCCGCTCCACGAACTGGGCGTGGATGAACACGACCAGGTCTTTTACACGATGAAGATGATTCAAGGGCTCACCTTGAAGCAGATCCTCGAAATCGTGGCCCACGGCACCCCCGGCGAACGGTCGAAATATCCGCTCACTCAGTTGCTCAACATTTTCCAAAAAGTCTGCGATGCGATTGGTTTTGCGCATAGCCGCAGCGTGATTCACCGCGACTTGAAGCCGGACAACATCATGGTCGGCGAATACGGCGAAGTGTTGGTCATGGACTGGGGACTGGCCAAGGTTCTGGGCGAAGCCCCATCCAGCGTCGTTGAGCAGGAGGCGGCGATGAAGGTTACGGATTCCGGGGCGGGAAGTTTGAGCGCGTCGGCGACGATGGCGGGGTCGATCCTGGGGACGCCGCAGTACATGCCGCCGGAGCAGGCGCGCGGCGACGTCGACTTGCAGGACCAACGCAGCGACGTCTATTCGCTCGGCGCGATCCTCTATCAGATTCTCGCGCTCCGTCCGCCGGTCATCGGGCGGGACGCCGAGGAAATCATTGCCAAAGTCCGTGGCGGGGCCATCGAACCGCTCCACGCTGCGCCTGTCCGAAGCGACTGGCCCATTCCCGAATCGCTGGCGGCCGTGGCGCTGCGGGCGATGGCGATGGACGCTGACCAGCGCTACGCGAGCGTGCCGGCGTTGCAGAAGGACATCGTCGCGTATCAACGCGGATTCGCCACGGCGGCAGAGGACGCCGGTTTGCGGAAGCAGCTGGCCCTCCTGCTCCGACGCCATCGGCGCGAGGCGGCCATCCTCGCCGCCGGCGTCGTCGCGCTGCTCGGGATGGCGGCTTTCGCCTTCGCCCACGTCACCCGCGAACGCAGCGCCGCGACCCAGGCGCGAAAAATTGCCGAGACCGAGCGGGGCCAGGCGCAGGAGGCCAGTGCGCACGCCGTGGCCGACCGCGCGCGCGCGGAGACCGAGCGGAACCGGGCAAACGCCGCGCTGGCGGAACTGCGCCAGGCCGCCCCCGCCTTCCAAGGGCAGGCCGGCACGCTGGTCGAGGAGCAAAAATTCGACGAGGCCCTCGAAAAGAACCGCCTGGCCATTCAACTCGTGCCGGACGATGCCGGCTACCATCTCTTCCGCGCCCACACGCTCGCTGCCATGCAGCGGCTGCCCGAGGCGGTCGAGAGTTATCGCCGCGTGCTGGAGCTGCGCCCCGGCGACGCCGAGGCCAAACCCAATCTCGAACTCTGCCAGCGCCTGCTCACCGAAGCTGCTGGAAAGCCGCTCGACCGCGCCCAGCAAACGCAGCTCCTCGAAGCCATCCTCGCGCAGAAACGCACCGCCGATTCGGTGCTTCTCGCCCAGGCACTCGGCCGCCAGGCCGCCGTCGGAATGGCCCTCATCCAGACCCGGCTCAAGAGTCTCGCCCAGCAAGAAAAATGGAACGATGCCCGCCTCACGAAGCAAGCCGACGGCGCCTACGCCCTGGATCTCAGCGACCTTTCGGTGCCCGACCTCTCCCTTTTGCAAGGCCTGCCGATTGGCTCGCTCAAGTTGGGCCGCGGCACGGTGACGGACCTCAGCCCACTCGCCAGCCTCCCGCTCAAGGAACTGGATTGCGCGGACAATCCGGTGCGTGACCTGGCGCCGCTGCAGAAACTACCGATCGAGCGGCTGAATATTTCCGGGACCAAAGTCACCGACCTTACCGCGCTGGCGCACCTGCCACTCCAGCAACTGTCGATCAGTTTCACGGAGATCACCGACCTCGCGCCGCTGCGCGAGTTGCCGCTGCAAACTCTCCGCACCGCCGGCCTGCCGATTCGCTCGGTCGAAGCGCTGCGCGGGTTGCGGCTCCGCGAACTCGATCTCTTCGCCTGCCGCCAGCTCACGGATCTCACACCGCTGGCCGCCCTCGCCGAACTCCAGTCTGTCAATCTCCCCGCCCAAATCAATGACCTGGGGTTTGTGCGGCAGTTGCGCTCGCTCCAGCGGCTGGGCAACTCCGGGGCGGTCGCCGACGGTACGGCCTTCGACAAGCTGCCCACCGTCGCGCAGTTCTTCGCCACCCAGGGCCAGCGGCTGGCCAGCGAAAAGCAGTTCGGCCCGCGCCTCGAACTGCTCCGCAACCTGCTGCGCAAGTACGGCGCGCCCGAAAGCAAAATCGCCGCCGTGGGACTGGACAGCGAGGGCTTCCTCGACCTTGATATCGCCGGTCTCGCGATGCCCGATTTATCGAGCATGAGTGGACTGCCGATTCGCCGCCTGGTCATCCGCGGAACAGGGGCCACGGTGCTCACGCCGCTCAGCGGGATGCCTCTGGTGTCGCTCGACGCCAGCGAAAATCCTCTCTCGAATCTCGCGCCGCTCTCGGCCTGCCCCGCGCTAAAGATCCTCGATATCCACGGCACGAATGTCGCCGACCTCCGCCCCCTCGCAGCCCTCAAGCTGGAGCGCCTGGTCGCGGCGGGGACCCACGTGCAGGACATCGCCACCTTGCGCGGCCTGCCCCTGGCGGAACTGGACCTGGTCGCTTGCGCGGATCTCACCACCCTGGCGCCGCTGGCGGGTGCTCCACGGCTGGAGACATTGCTCGCTCCCGGCAAGGTGGCGGACGCCACGATCTTGCGTCAGATTCCCAATCTAAAGCGATTCGCCAATCAACCCCTCGCCAGCTTCGATCAAGACTGGTCCAGGGTCCCTTCGGTGAAGGTTTTTCTGGCCGCCACAGACCGCCTCGATGCTTTGCTCGCCGCCCTGCGCAAGTTCGGCATGACGGAGGACAGACTGGCCGCGATTCATTATTCCCCGGATGGCACACTCGATCTCAACCTGAGCAATCTGCCCATCGAAGATCTTTCTTTCCTCAAGGGACTGCCTGTCCGAAGGCTCCAGATGCAGCGAACGAAAGTCACTAATCTGGCAGGGTTGGAAGGCATGCCGTTGGAAGTTCTGGAAGCGTACCAGAGCCAGCTCAACGACGTGTCTGTTCTCGCCAACTGCCAGACCCTTCGCTCGCTACGCGTCGCGGGTACCCAGGTGAGCGATCTGACACCGGTGCTCCACCTGCCCATCACCGATCTCACCGTCAGGGCTTCAAAAATCGCCGACCTCACGCCACTCGCGGCGTTCCAGACCCTGGAAAACATCGAACTGTCCAAGGACACCCCGGGCATCGAGGTGTTGCGCAAGCTGCCCCGGCTCCAATACATCTCCGACCACTACGACGGGAAGAACCACCGGCCCGACAAAACCGCCGAGGAATTCTGGCGGGAATACGACGCACCGCAGAAGGCCAAGAAATGAAAGCCCGGCCATGATCATTCCCGAGACCGAGATCATCATCACGAAAGACGGCGTGGTATTAAACCGCGCGACGGTCAAGCCGGGTGACTATGTCATCGGCTGCGGGCAAGGCGCGGACATTATGGTGCAGGCGGATGAAGTCGTCGACCGGCACGCTTTGCTGACCGTCAACTATCACGAGCTTTTCATCGAAGACCTGGGCAGCGGCCGCACCGCCGTGGGCGGCAGCGCGGTGACCGAATGCACCCGGATCTGGGCCAATCAAAAAGTGCGCATCGGCTCCGCCTGCTTTGAGGCCCGCCGGATCAAGGCGCCCACCGACACCGACCTGTCGCTCGCCCCGGAATCCGCCCTGGTCCGGGACCTTCTGCCGGCCGAATTCCTGCGGGAGAAAAAGTACGAAATCGGCGGCTTGGTGGGACACGACAGCATGGGGGAAACGGTGGACGCCCTGGAAGCAACCACCGGCCGTGTCGTGGCGATGAAGGTCATGCTCTCGAGCCTGTCGGAAGAGGAAATCCTGCGCTTCGTCGCCGAGGCGCAGATCACCAGCCAGCTCGAGCACCCGAACATCATCCCCATCCACGAACTGGGAGTCGATGAGGAGGACCACGTCTTTTACACCACAAAGCTCGTGCAGGGGGTGACGCTGAAAAAGATCCTGCAGAACATCGCGGACGGCGACGCGGAGACGATCGCCCAGCACCCCCTCGCGCAACTCCTGACGATTTTTCAGAAGATCTGCGACGCCGTCGCGTTCGCCCACAGCCGGACTGTCATTCACCGGCAGCTCAAACCTTCGAATATCAAGATCGGCGAGTACGGCGATGTGCTGGTGATGAACTGGGGGAACGCCGGGTTTCTGTGGACTTCAGGCGGGCAGCAGACCGATGCGCCTCCCGCCAAAGCCAAGTCCACGAGCACGCTGACGCGCGTGAGTTCGTCGACCAAACTGTCCCCGGTGCCGAGCCAGGCCGCGGACAAGCTCGATCCGCAGGAGGATATCCTCGCACTCGGGGCTCTCCTCTACCAAATCCTGGGGGTGCGTCCGCCCACCGCCAATGAGCCCGCGGGTGCACCGGTCAAGTCGCATCTTCCCGGGGGGCGCATCCCCGATTCGCTCGCGGCGGTGGCGAAGAAGGCGCGCTCGGCCGATCCGCAGAATCGCTACGCCAGCGTCCCCGAGTTGCAGGCCGATATCACGGCCTATCAGGACGGCTTTGCCACCAGTGCGGAACAGGCCAGCCTGGGGAAGCAATTCGCGCTGCTGATCGGCCGGCACAAACGGGAGGCCCGGGCCGTCGCCGCGAGTTTCGCCGTGCTGCTCGCGCTCGGCCTGGGCGCCTATGTGTACGTGGCCCGCGAACGGAATGTCGCCTTGCTCGAAGGACATCGCGCGGAGCAACAGCGCCTCGAGGCGGACCAGCAACGTCTGGAAGCCGCGGCCGAGCGGGCGCGGGCGGAGAGCGAACGGCAACGGGCCGAGCACACGCTCA
>NZ_JBDUCX010000210.1:0-12052 GCF_040003245.1 Chthoniobacter sp. | reverse complement strand
TGCTCACCGCCTCGACCACCGGCCAGACCTGCTCCGGCTTCAGGAAAACGGGGAGCAGCTTGGCCAGCTTCGGCGCCGAGCTCAGCCCGCCGCCGATCTTGATGCCAAAGCCGCGCTCTTCCTGGCCATTCACGGTGCGCTTGAGGCCGAAGACGCCGTTGCAATTGATATCGGGCTGCGCGCAATGGATGCAGCAACCGCTCACGCTGATCTTGTATTTGCGCGGGAGATTGGAGAACGCGCGGTTGTTTTCCAGCGCGTGGTTCACCTCCAGCATCTGCGGGGTGGCATCGATGATCTCATTGGGATCGATGCCGGCCACGGGGCAGGCGACCACGTTGCGGGCGATATCGCCGCAAGCGCCGCTGGTGCTCAAGCCGATGCTTTGCAGCTCGGAGAAAATGGTCGGGATGTCCTCGATGCGCAGCCAGTGGAACTGGATGGTCATGCGCGTGGTGATATCGCTGAAACCGTGGCCGAAACGCTCGGAGATCTCGCAGAGCTTGGCCGCCTGAAGGGCGGTGAGCTGGCCGCCGGCGATGCGCAGGCGCATCATGAAAAAGCCCGATTCTTTCGGCTTCTGCCGGTAGACGCCGTACCACTTCATCCGGTCGAAATCGCTGGGATCGATTGAGGCGAACCCCGTCTGCGCATAGCGATAAATGTCGTGGATGACGTCGAGGCCGTCCTTATCCAGCTTCATCTTCTCCTGCGGGGTGAGGGGGATGAGGCCTTGCTTGACGGCGGCGTAGTTGGGCTGGATATCGATCATCGAGTTAAAAAGAAGGGGGGCAAATTTAGGAGGGGCGAGGGGGATGGCAAGGCATTTGTCCCCGGTATGACAGGGAAGGGAGGGCGGAAAGGCGCAAGGATGAAGGATGAAGAGGGGCGATCACGGAGCACTGGAGGATGACATGAAGCGGAATGCTGCGCCGTGTACAGGCCGTGTCTTTTCTGAATTGCACAGATGGCCGTAGAGACTGTGAAATAGATCGCGCACCCCTCGCGATGTCATCCTGAGCGAAGTCGAAGGACCCCGTCGCTCTACCAGTGGTGTCGCTGGTTGTTCGACGGGGTTCTTCGACTCCGGTACACTCCGCTCAGAATGACACGCGAAGAGAGGGTTCACTTTTAGACAAGTCACTTGCGGATGGGCTCCGGGGTAGTTCGGGAAAATTTGGAGGCACGATTAGGCACGATTGAGCGCGATTACACTGGATCGACGATGTAGGGCGCGTGTCCCCACGCGCCGGGCAAGCATTCGGTTTGCAGCGGCAACCCGGCGGGTGGGGACACCCGCCCTACACCTGCCAGCCGGACGGGTTTGTCGTTCGGAGCGGGGTGATTCATGGGTGCGATTCGGTGCGATTTGCTGGCAGCCGCCGCTGCCATCCCCTTCGGGGGCAGCCTTCGGCTGGCCTCACGCTCCGCTCGAGTCTCTGTGGTGGAGTGGCAGGAGCAAGTAATCTTGCCGTCGCGGGACCTGGCGACGCTGCAATCTTTCCCGCAGGCGCTTTCGAGCTTGCGCCGGTCACGGCAAACGCGGATTGCGTCTGGTGCCACCGAACGAGGCGACGCATTTCCATGCTTGCTCAACTGCTTTTCTTGCTCACCCGTAAAAAGCGCCGCACGGATGTGATCCAAGGGAGGTTTTCGTGCCCGCATTGCGAATCGGAGCAGCCGTGTACGCGGTTTGTGCAGTTGGGAGGGAACCAACACGAGGGCGATTTTGTGGTCTGCGCGACCTGTGGCGGCCGGCAACGCGGCGAAGACTATCGCTACAACGCCGCGACCGGTATCTTCGATCCGGTGCTGTGGGATTGCCCCTACTGCAAAGCACTCAACCCCAATAACACCTACTGGTGCCGGAGCTGTCATAAATCGCTGGTCTGAGCCGTGCGAGGCGTCGATGCGCTCAAAGGGATTGCGACCCGAGGCGGGCGGATTCATGGGTGCGATTCGGTGCGATTTTTCATGGGTGAGATCGAGTGGGATCGGGTGGGATCGAGTGGGATCGCCTCTGTAGACGGGAGCTGGGAGAGTGGCCGGAAAGCAGCGCGAACGTCGATTTGCGAGCACCCCCTCCCAGCGCAATGGAGTTGCGCCCGCAATTGCGTGCCCAAATGGAGTTTGGGCACGAGGGGATGGGTGCGATTTGGTGCGATCTCCTCTGTAAGTGGAATACCAAGAGCCAGGAGCTAAGTGTGGCTGCCAAACGTCGGATCCGGAACTGGTCGGAACTCCCTGTCGGGTGTGGGGCGCGTGTCCTCACGCGCCGGGGGAGCGTCCGTGCGCAGTGCCAGCCCGGCGGGTGGGGACACCCGCCCTCCACCGGTTGGCTGCAGCGGTGCTGGTTCCGTGAATTGAAGTCATCATCTGCATCATCTCGAACTTGCCTCCATGGCGTTTCCTTTCCTCCGTTCCCCGGCCGGTAGAAATTCCTACCCGACGCCTGCCTCATCTTTCCGACGCGGAGCCTAGCATTTCTGTTTCGAAAAGTCAAGAAAAAAAACGCGGCAGAGGCGGGTGGAGCCTGCCCTGAGACTGTCGCCGGCGAGCCAGGAGGCGCTGCTTTTAACTGCCCTTGGGCGCTTCCCAAGCGCTCCTCTTTGAGCCGCCGCTCTCAGTCCCCGATGAAGATCAGGAACTCGCCGTCTCTCTCCGCCTGCTCGCTGGCCGATAGCAGCGATTCGATGAGCGGCAGCAGGATGCCATTGTCGATGGGTCGGCGAATCTGAATGGGCTGGTGTTCTTTCGTGCGCGGATCCAAGGAGAAAGTGTCGAAGACATGTTCCCAAGCGGCGGGCAGGGCGGAAAACCGGCGCTGAGCCGCGAGCAAGTTCTCCCGCAAAAGCGCCAGATGTTCCGGCACAATGTCGCCGCCGTCGTCCTGGTCGATGTCAAAAGTGCCCGCCGGGCCCCGCAGGAAATCCGCGAGCACCTCAAAGTAGTAATAGTTGTGAAAGTCCGCCACTGGACGGGAGGTCTTCCCCAGCCACCCCGGGTGCTTCGATTTAAAGACGGCCATGGACATGGAACAATAGAGATAAACGTTCAGCTTTTGGCCACAAGGAGAAGAGGAAAACGCTGTGGAAGCGGCGGAGCTTGCCTGAGCTTGTCGAATGGGTCTCAGCTCGCCAGTCGCCCGCTCTCCTTGTCCCGCCCACGCCACGCAACGCAGTTGCGACCGGAGAGGTGCGTCACCCAAGCCTCACTTTGATAGCGAGGTTCAAAAACGATGTCGAGGCGGCGGAACCTGCCCAGCCAGCAGTGATTTGATTACGGGCACGACCACGATGAGGGCCACTCACCCCCCCCTCGGTCCGGGCGGAGTTGCTCTGAATCCTCTCCTGGCGGAGGGATTACTTGATCATTTCATGCGGTCCCGCCAGGCAGACAGCGGTCCACGCCGAAAGCAGAAGGAAGACGATGGTGAATAAAGTTTTCACAGTTACAATTAAAGACGCCTAGGGGCGGATGTCTATTCAATTTTTCGTCAAGTCAAGCAGCATATTCTGCGTCGCGTTTCTCGCCTGGGCATCCTCGTTTTTCCCGGCCGCGGGTTCCGGGAGATGAAGGTGTTGCTGGCAAGCGGCGACCGCTTTTTGCTGCAGATCCTTCAGCTCTTTCCAAACCTTGTCCTCCGGGGCGGGCGGGGCTTTTTTCACTTCCTCGCCTTTGGTTTTCCACAAGACAAAACGAGCGTGGGCCAGCGTTTCGCAAAGGAACGGGGACTGTTCCTCGGGAGGCACTGCATGGAGCTGATCCGTCAGCGCTTGGATTCTCGAAACAGCCACTGGAACTGTCGAATAGTACCCTCGCGCATTGTTCACGGAAGCATTCTCCACGGCGGCGCGGTCGTGGGTGGCGCACCAGAGCAGCATCTCCTGGATGAGTTGCCGGGGATGATTCACGCTTTTCTTGAGTGTGGTGGGCTCGGTCAGGTTGAGGTGCCGCTGGCAGGCATCGATCACTTTTTTCCGCAACGCGGCTTCTCGATCCTGCCATGGCTCAGTCCCGGGATCGGAAAGTTGTGGGTCGCGCGCGACTTTAGCCGCTTCCGCGCCGGCGGTTTTCCATAACACAAAATAAGTGTGGGCCAACGTGTCGCAGAGGTCCGGGGATCGCGCCGCCGCCGGCCGGGGGTCGAGTTCATCCGCCTGCTCCAGGATTTGGGCGAAAGCTTCCGGTAGCGATCCATAAAACGCTGCGGCGTTCGAGAGTGAACCGATTTCCGCCATTTTGTCATCATGCGTCGCGCACCAGAGAAAATCGTTGGCCGCGGAAACGAAGGCTGGGTTGGCATCGCGCGCTTTCTGTAAGAATCTGAGGCCGTCCTGCGCTTCGCCATCGGCCCAGTGGAGCAAGCCGACCGTCCGAAAATTGGACGCCCGCGGAAAAGCTTCCGCGTGTTTTTCCAGGAGCTGAATCTTCTCTTTTACCTGCTTTCTTTTTTCTTCCCGGGCCGGCGCATCCTTTTCGTCTTTGATGGCCTCTTTCAGTTGCGAGATATCCCACCCCAAAATGAGGCGGTTGACATCCGGGTGGGTCGACCAAACATCTTTCCCCAAGACCCGCAGGCCCTCGACTTCTGTGGCCGTCTCAGCCTCAGAGCTCCGGCTATAATCGCCATTGCCGATGTAAACCGACCCGAGGGTGAAGACGTAGTGCAGCAGCGAATAAGAGTCCGGAAATTTACGATCATAACGTTTGGCTCGCCGAAACTGATCTTTAGCCGCCTCGAGATTACTTTGGGAAAGATCCAGAATTCCCAGGACGATGGCTTGCAGGGCCTCGCGACGTTCCTCCGGTAGTTCATTGCGCCCCAGTTGCTCCGCATAGAGATTGAGGAGCACTTCGATCCGATCCAGCAAATCCTCGGCGTCGAGCGGCTTCAGTTGACCGTTCCAGCGCGACCCCGTGCCGTAAGCAAGGCGGGCCACTTCGGTCTTCGCGGCGCCGAGCTGGGCTTCCACGGTGGAAGCGGTCTGTTCGCTGATGCCCGTCTGGAGTTGCCGTTTCATCGTGGCCACCGCGGTCCGGAGCATGGTGTCCTTCAACCCTTCATCACTGGCCTGCTGTTTGGCAAAATCTTCGCCGCGTTTGACCTCCTTATCGACCACCACTTCCGCACGTTTGACCTCCTGCTGGACGACATCTTCCGCGACGGACATTCTTTCTTTGATCTGCGTTCCCGCAAAAGCGATGAATCCTCCGATAATGATCACACTGATCGTCCCATAGACCGCGGTGCGCGTGGTGCGGGTTTTTTCCAGCTTCTCCAGAAACTCGCGGTGATTGTCCGCTTCCTTCCAAAAGAATTCCTTCACCTCTTTTTCCATCGCCGTCTGCTGCCCTTTCATCTCGTATTCCGTCTGCTCGCGGTGGATGCGGGCTTTCGCTGCTTCCGCGTCGAGATCGAGCTTGAACCGGTCCTTCAGATTCTCGACCTGCTCGCGATGCTCACGCGCTTTGGCCATCTCGGTTTCGAGATCCAACTTGAATTGGTTCTTCAAAATCTCCAGCTGCGAACGCAGATTCTCAAGTGGATCGGGCTCGGTTGGCATTGAGGGGATCTTTCCGGGTCGTTTTCGGCGCGCCTTTCCTAGGAAGGCGCGAGATGGCCATTTTTCCCAGCATTAGTCAAGCTTTCATTGGGGTACTGTGGTAAGGCGAGCAAACCGGAACAGTTGGTGCGCCCGCCTGGAAGGCGGAACCGCGGCCACAGAGTGGCCGTGACCTCGCCCTCCGCGACACCTCACTTTGGTAACGAGAGGCGAAAGATCGTCTGGCCTCGCCGTCGGGCGGAATCGTAGCTTTTTCCGGCCACCACCGCCCAGACTGCCCCACTTGATCCGTTTATGAAAACCACCCGTCTCTTGCTCCTCGCGCTGCCCTTGATTTTCAGCGCGGCTACGCTGCGGCATCAGGCATTCGGTCCGGTGAAATTCGGCATGAGCCGGGTGGACGCCCATGACCTGCTCGTGCGCCTCTCCCTCGATAAGAAACGGCTGCTCAATGCCTCCGACGTGCGCAACCATTTGGTGATCAACGGCACGAAAAGGCCCGGCAAACTGGTGTCGTCCGATGCCCGGATTTCCGTTGATGTGCGTCTGCGACCCGACGTGCCGGTGTCCGAGATCCGGGTCACCAGCATGGCCCGGCCGCCGGCGGATTACGCCACCACGGTGAAAGACGCGTGGCAGGATTTTCAAGACATCGGCGACAGCAAATTTACCCGCGTCGTGAAACCGGGCGCGTTCCCGGCGGAGGAGGATGTCCCCGAGGGCGAAGACGGCACGGTGACCGACACCTGGGCGACGGAAGGCATCCGTATCGAACTGCTCGTGTGTCAGGCCGTGCGCAAGCCCGATCCCACCGCGCCGCAGGCCTACTCCGGCGTTGTCTACTGGGCCGTCTTGCGTGCCACCGAGCTTCCCTCGCCGAAATAGCCGGGGTCCACGCAGACCGAGGAGAAGGTCTCGGCATACTCCGTAAGACAGTCCTGCTCGAAGCGCGTCCTGGCGAATTGGCCGCGATAATGGTAGCGCGCCTCGTCGTAGATGAGCCCGTTCCAGCCGGGATATTTCCAGGAAGACGTGCCGATGGTGAGCCCGTGCGCCGCGAGCTGCGCGAGGAGCTGCCGGTAGGTCGCCAGGTCGTATTCCCCGATCTTGGGACTCGGCTCGGGAGTGGAGAAAAGGTCGTCGGACATTGTAGTCGCGAGTCAGCATAATCTTTCCAACTCAACCGTCGAGCAGGGGAGTCAATGTTGGGGGAGAACATCCGGATGTGGATCCCACACCGAGCTTTTGATGAGGGCGTCAAGCGTCAAGAGTTGCCCCCGCTTCCCTCGTTTCCGTTTCCCCGTTGACGGGCGCCGCGCTGCGGGCGGATTCTCGCTGACACACATTTCATCTTTCGCCGCAATGAGCGGCGCGACTACTGGACACACGCGATGCAACTCAAACATAGAGACGTACAATTCGGACTAATGGTTGCCGAATATCGGAAAATGTTTTTCGGATTTACGAAGTGGATGTTGCTTGGGTCATCCAGTGTCGTTGGATTGCTGTACGTCGCGAGCTTGCTGCTTCCCAAGCCCATGAGTGGGGCAGCAATGATGTTCGTGTTCTTGCTTGGCTGGCTACCCGCCCTGATCTTGTTCGCGCCTTTTCTGTGCCGAGTGCTCCTGCCGATCGTGACCGGGATATTGGAGATCGTGCGCATAATCCTTCATGGAATTCAGTTCATGGTGCCCGAAATGATCGCCGAGATGATCGAGAACAGTTTTTTCTACGAGGACATAAAATCTGACCCGGCTCCCAAGCCCCCCAGAGCGCACGTGTCCAGCACTGTTGACGATGAGTGGTAGCGCATGCGAACGCTGACCTTATGCCAAAGCCAAAGCCGATCCGAATTCTGATGGACTTTGATTCCTCGTTGGCCTTGGCGAAAGTCAAACCGCCGGAGGAAAGAAGAACGGAAAAACGCGAGAAGTCCGGAAAATAGAGTGCGTGGATGCGTTTTCGGACATTCTGCGACACGTTTTGATCGCGTGTGCTGCTGGGGTCGGAGGAGTAATAATCACTATCGCCCTATTTGAGCAGTGCGAATACTTGGAACGCCAAGGGCGCAGCAGGGATGATGCACAGGCGCGCATTACGATTGGAATGTTCTTTGTTTGCACTATCGCCTTCCTGATTTTCAGGGGCAGAATTCGATAGACCATTGATGGGCGGTACGCAACGCTGCGGGATGCCTCCGGAGTATTGGTATCACACGCGCTGGAAGCTGGCCGATTTACAGGACGCCTCCATTGATTTTTCGATCAAAGACGCGGCAGGAATAATGGAGGGAGAAGGTATTCTCTCGGTAGATGAAGTGGGAGATGGAAGAATGCGCGTCCGCATCATCGCCACCAACACGCTTGATCGAACTCAGCGCGGACCGATCATTCTTTTGACGGAGCAGCGGGCAAATGCGATTGAGCCGCATCCCGATCGTCTACATTGGAAATACCGCCTGCGGGAGTGAACCAGATGCATTGCACGACCGCTTCAATTTGGGCGGAGACAACCGCTTAAACGGATGGGGGATCGGTGAACAGCAAGTAGCTGGTCGTCAGTCCCTGGCCGGGGATTTCGAGCTCGTGGGGTTCGAAGCGGTGGCGGTCGCGGAGGATGGTCTCGGTGGCGGGGGAGACTTGGATGCGGTCGGGGGGGGCGGTGGTGGCGAGGTGGGTGGCGAAGTGGACGGTGTCGCCCCAGAGGTCGTAGCTGAATTTGTGGAGGCCGATGAGGCCGGCGATGACGGGGCCGGTGTGGATGCCGATGCGGAGGTGCAGCGGGCGCTGGCGGGTGGCGGCGAGGGTGGCGATGGCGCGTTGCAGGGCGAGGGCGAGGTCGACGACGGTGTAGGCGTGGTCGGGTTGCGGGGGGAAGAGGCCGCAGGCGGCGAGGTAGGTGTGGCCGTGGGTTTTGATTTTCTCCACTTCCCATTGCTGGGCCAGGGGGTCGAAGGTGGTGAAGATGTCGTTGAGGAGGGCGACCATTTCGGTGGCGGCAGCGGCTGGTGTGGTGCTGGCGGCGTCGGTGGGCGGGAAGGGGAGGACCTGGACGGCGAGCAGGGTGACGTCGGGCAGGGCGTCGACGATGACGTCTTCGCCCTGGCGCAGGCGGGCGGCGACGGGTTTTGGCAGGATGTTGAGGAGCAGGCGCTCGGAAAGGATCCGCTCTTCCTCGAGCTGGCGGAGGTACTTTTGCTCCTGTTGCCGCCAGCGGTGGCGTTCCAGGCAGACGCCGATGCGCACGTTGAGCAGGACGGGCTCGAAGGGCTTGGTGATGTAATCGTCGGCGCCGATGACGAGGCAGCGGACGACGTGCTCGATTTCGCTCATCGCGGAGATCATGATGACGGGCGTGTCCTGGAGCTTGGGGTCGGCCTTGAGCCACTGGAGCATCTCGTAACCGCTCATGCCGGGCATGATGACGTCGAGGATCACGAGGTCGAAGGTGTCGGCGCGCAGCCGTTCCATGGCGGAGGGGCCGCTGCCGGCGTGGACGACGCGGTAGCCCTGGCGCTGGAGCTCGCGGCCGAGATGGTTGCGGCTTTGCACGTTGTCATCGACCACGAGGAGCGTGCCGGCGGCGGGCGGTTCCTCCGTCGCGGTGCTGGCGGAAGAGGCGGGCAGCCGGCTGGGGGCGGTGGGGGCGGCGGGAGTGGGCGCGGCGGGGGGCGGTGCCTTGGACACGTCGACCAGTTGGCGGCAGTCGGCGCGCATCGCTTCCAGGTCGGGCAGGAAGCCGCGCTGCTCGAGTTCGTCGGCGCGCTCCTGGAGCATCTCGATGTAGCCGACGGTGTGGTTGAGCGAGCCGCGGACTTCGAAACGGAGACGGGCGAAGTCGATGTCGTCGATGGTCGCGGCCCAGGGGCCCACGAGTTCGTCGACGATCTCGAGCAGGTGTTTGCCCGCGCTTTGGATTTTGTAGAGTTCCGGGAGGAAGACTTCCTGGCCGAGGTCCTCGGCGTGCAGTTGCAATTTCTGGGCGTGGTCGAGGAGGCGCGCGGTGGGCGTGCGCAGGTGGTCGCGCAGCGTGGCGAGCCGGTCGGGAGCGAGGGTGGCGGAGTCGCTCATGCGGGCTTGGTTTTCTGCAATTGGCCTTCGATCTTTTGCAGCAGGCGGGCCAGCTCCAGCGGCTTGGGCTCGAAGTCGTCGCAGCCGGCTTCGCGCGCTTTGACTTCGTCGTCCAGCATGGCGTAGGCGGTGAGGGCGATGATCGGCAGGTCGCGCATCTCGGGCATGGACTTGAGCTGCCGCGTGACCTGCCAGCCGCTGATCAGGGGCAGGTTCATGTCCATGAGGATCAAGTCAGGGCGCTCCAGTTGCGCCATCTGGAGGCCTTCCACGCCATCGATGGCGAGGACGACTTCGAATTGCCGCCGTTGCAAGCGGCGCGAGAGCATGTCGCGGCTCAATTCGTTGTCCTCGACGATGAGGATCTTCGGCTTGAGGCGCGGCTCGCGGCGGGCGGGCGCGACCGGCGTGGCGAAGGGGACGGTGAGGATCTTGGCGCAGGTCGGGCACTCGAGATCGGCGCCGCGGGCATCGGCGTCGATGACCAGCCACTGCGCGCAATTGCTGCATTGAAAACGGATGTCTTCGCCGACGGTGCCCTGCGGGAGCACTTCGCGCGTGCCCTCGGTTTTTTGCAGCGCGTCGTAGAAGCTGCGGGCGGTGGTGAAAGTCTCCGGGCTGGCCAGGCCGCGCCGGAGGATTTCGTTGCCCTCCTCGGAGACGGCGGCGAGCGGGCCGCGGCGGTCGCCGACGGTGCCGGTGCCGCCGAGGAGTTCGTAGGTGAGCGCGGTGAGGTCGCGCAGATATTTGTCGTGGATATTCTCCACGGGCGCGGGACCGGAGAGGACGCCGCCGACCACCGTGCGATCGCCGCCCCAGGTTTCGTCGGGCATGGCACCGCGGACGCCGGCGAGCGGTTGCAAGCGCACGTGGAAGGTCGGCCAATCGGTCACGGGCCGGCGGAGGAGCATGGTCTCGGAGGGGACGGCTTCGGTGTCGGGGAAGTGGACGAGCGTTTCGCCGAGCGAGAGAGAGACCAGCTTGAGCCCGGTGCGGAGCGCGTAATCGAGGCCGATGGCGACGTGCTTGATGAGCGGGAGCGCTTCGCGGGTGTCGAGCTTGCGGCGGTTGCGCAGGAGGTCGAGGAGGGAGAAGCCGTTCGTCCACTCCATGAGGAGGAGGTGGGCGGGAGCGGCGCGTTCGGCGAGCTCGAGGCCGTAGACGCGGAGCAAATTGGGGTGTTCGAGCGGGACGGCCTGGGCGACTTCATCCTGGAGCTGGGCGTAGACGGCGGTGTCCTCGACGAGGTAGCGGTGGAGGATGATGAGGCGCGCGGCGCGGAAGAGTTCGGCGTCTTCCACCTGGAAGGCGCGGCCGAGGCGTTCGTCGGCGAGTTCGCCCACGATGCGGTAGCGGCCCTGGAGGATCACGCCGGTGCGATAGGCGGTGGAGTATTTCTCCGGGCGGATCTCTTTCCCGGGAGCGGGCGCCGCCGAGGCGGCGAGGCCCGAGCCGACGAGGTCTTGGGAAATCTGCTCGAGCATCTTGCGCAGGGCCGCGGCGGACGGGGGACGCTCGTCGGGATTCTTGGAAAGCATCTTGCGGAGCAGCACGACCATCTGCGGGGGAGTGTGGCGGAGCGAGGCGAAGGGGGGCTCCATGTTGAGCTGCTGGCTCATGACCTGGGCGAGGGGGCCGCCGAAGGGGACGCGGCCGGTGAGCATGAACCACATCGACACGCCGAGGGAATAGATGTCCGAGCGGCCGTCGAGTTCGCGCTCCTGCATTTGCTCCGGGCTGGCGAAGTGCGGCGTGCCCATGAAGCCGTGGACGGATTCCGACGAGTCCGGGGCGGGGGTGGCGCCGGCTTTGGCGAGGCCGAAGTCGATGACCTTGACGATCATCTCGTCGTCCTCGCGGACGAGCATGAGATTGGCGGGTTTGATGTCGCGATGGACGAGGTGGTGCTCCTGGGCGGCGTTCAGGGCGCGCGCGACCTGGGTGGCGAGGCGCAGGGTTTCGGCGGTGGAGAAGGGGCCTTCGCGCTGGACGCGGGACTCGATGGTTTCGCCATCGAGCAATTCCATGGCGTAGAAGTAGACGTCCTTATCGATGCCCAGATGGAAGACGGAGGCGACGTGCCGGTGGCGCAGGCGGGCGGCGGCGCGCGCTTCGCGGACGAGGCGCTGGCCGGCGGCGGGGGTGCGCAGTTGCTCGGTGTTGATGACCTTGAGCGCCACGGGGCATTCCAGGCTGGTGTCCCACGCCCGGTAGGTGATGCCCATCGCTCCGCGGCCGAGTTCGACCGGCGAGCCATCGCCGCGGGTCGTGATCTCGTAGTGGCCGAAGGACGCTTTTTCAGGCATGGCGGAAGGGGTCATTGGCGAAGTGGCGCTTTTGGGTAAAGGAAAATTGTTGGAACGGGAGGGGTTGGACGCGATGCGATCGGGTTCGCAGGTGTAGGGCGCGTGTCCC
>NZ_JBDUCX010000034.1:0-36874 GCF_040003245.1 Chthoniobacter sp. | reverse complement strand
CTCGCCGATCTCAAGCAGCGCGGCCTGCTCGAGAGCACGCTCGTCGTCTGGGGCGGCGAATTCGGCCGCACGCCGGACAACGGCGTGCGCATGGGCACGGCCTACGGACGCGATCACAATCCGAAGGCGATGACCGTGTGGATGGCCGGCGGCGGCTGCCGGGCCGGGCATACCATCGGCGCGACGGACGAACTCGGCATGGAAGCCGTGGAAGGCGTCGCCCACGTGCGCGACTTTCACGTCACCCTGCTGCGCCTGCTCGGGCTCGACGACAACAAGCTGACCTACTATCACGCCGGCCGCTTCAAGCAGCTCAGTCAGTTCGGCGGGAAGCCGATCAAGGAACTGATTAGCTGAGGAGCTTCCATTGGTTCAGTTGGCTCCATTGGCTCCATTGGCTCCATTGCCGAATAGTGAGTATTTTCTGGTAAATAAATTTCGCGCTCTCTGAGCCCAGCTCGGGTCACTTCACTACCGGCCGCAGGACGATGTTCCGGTAGTCGATGCTGGTGTGGTCCCCCTGCAACATGATCGGGCCGGGCTTGGACTCATCGCTGGTCAGCGCGCCGCCGGTGCAACCCAGCACCGGTTGGTTGTCGATGATCTTCTGGCCATTGAGGATGACGGTCACATGGCGGTCGACGAGCGTGATGTCGAAGGTCTGCCATTCGCCCACTGGTTTCTCCGCCGCGACGCTCGGCGTGATGCGACTGTAGAGCGCGCCCATGTTATGCGGATCGAGCGGCTTGCCGTAGGATTCCGCCACCTGGATTTCATAGATGCCGCGCAGGTAGATGCCGCTGTTGCTGCCCGCCAGCGTGCGGACTTCGAGTTTCAAATTGAAGTCCTCGAACTCGCGTTCGGTGCGCAGGTTGCCAAGGTGCTTGCCTGGCTCGACTCGATTTTGCAGCACGCCATCGACGACGCTCCAGCCGTTGTCCGCCTTGGGATTGACCAGCACCCAGCCGCTTAGGTCCTTGCCATTAAAGAGCGTAATCGCATCACCGAATTTCACCTTGGAAAGATCGGGCGTCGGCGGCACCGGCGGGATGCGCTTCCCGGAAAAGTCCGCCTTGGCGAATTCCTTCCCGTCACCCTTGGATTTCACCGTCGTCAGGGCCAAGTCGTCGCCGGTGACTTTGCCCGTGATGGTCTCGGTGACGCCCTTCGCCACCCGCGTGATCGTGAGGGTATCGCTATCAATCTTCACGCCATCCACCGGCAGGACGCTGCCACCGCTCCAAAGAATGCTGCCCTGGAGCTTGCCGTCCTTTTCCTCCACCCCAAGCCAACCCGCGCTCCCGCTCGGCAGCGTGAGGGCCCAGCGGCCGATGAAAGGACTCTCGGCACGCCCATGGGAAAGTGCGGAAAGCAACGTGACGACGAGGAGACAAAGCAGCTTGAAGGGTGAGCGGTTCATAGGGGTGATGGGGGTTGGCCGTTGATCAGGGCGGTGATTGTTTCCAGCCTCGAGCGGTTTTCAATCTCAATAGCGCTGCAAAAGCTGTGCAACGATCCCCGTTCCCGGCAGTTTTATTCCGCAACGCCTTCCCCCATGCCTGCACTCCCTCCCCTCGTCTCGTCTCTCCTGTGCTTCTTTCTCGCGCTCGGCACGATCGCCCACGCCGCGCCCGCGAAGCCGAACATCATCTTCGTTCTCGCCGATGACACCGGCTATGGCGACCTCTCGGCCACGGGCAATCCCATCCTCAAGACGCCCAATCTGGACCGGCTCTATAACGAATCGGTGCGCTTTACGGATTTCCACGTTTCCCCGACCTGCTCCCCTACTCGCTCGGCGCTGATGACCGGGCGGCACCCGTTCAAGAATGGCATCACGCACACCATCCTGGAACGTGAACGCCTCACCCCCGACGCGGTGACCATTGCGCAGGTGCTAAAGAGCGCGGGCTACACGACGGGCATCTTCGGCAAATGGCATCTCGGCGACGAACCGGACCACCAACCCGACCAGCGCGGCTTTGACGAGGTCTTCATCCACGGCGGCGGGGGCATCGGGCAGACTTATCCGGGTTCTTGCGGTGACGCGCCGGGTAATGAATATTTCAATCCCGCCATCCTCCACAATGGCCGCTTCGAAAAGACGCAGGGCTTTTGCACGGACATCTTTACCGCCCAGGCGATGCAGTGGATCGAATCGGTGAGGGGCAAGCAGCCGTTCTTTTGCTACCTCCCCTACAATGCCGCACACGTTCCGTTGTCTTGTCCGGAGGAATACAAGAAGCCCTACGAGGGCAAGGTGCCCGACAACGTCGCGACCTTTTTCGGAATGGTCGCCAACATTGACGCGAATGTCGGGCGCTTGCTGGCGAAACTCGATGAATGGGGCATCGCCAAAGACACGCTGGTGATCTTCATGAATGACAACGGCGGCTACGGGCCGGCGTGCAAGATTTTCAACGCGGGCATGCGCGGCAGCAAGAATTCGCCGTTCCTGGGCGGAACGCGCGCTGTCTCGTTGTGGCGCTGGCCGGGCACGCTGGAGGCGCACGATGCGCCGGGTGTCACCTCGAATATCGATTTCTTTCCCACGCTCGCCGATCTCGCGGGAGCCAGCCTGAACGAAAGGGCGCGAGCCCAAGTGGAGGGGCGCAGTCTCGTTCCGCTTTTGCACGACGCCAAAGCCTCGTGGCCGGAGCGCACGCTCTTCACCCACATCGGCCGCTGGCCAAAAGACGCAGACGTCCAGGCCTTCAAATATATCGGTTGCTCGGTGCGCAACGGTCAATGGCATCTCGTGAGCGACGGCAATTCCAACAAACCCCGGGAGAAAGGCTGGCAGTTATTCGATGTGATGACCGACCCGGGCGAAGGACATGATATCGCGGCCACGCACCAGGATGTCGTCGCGCGCCTGGACGCCGAATATGATCACTGGTGGGATACGGTCGTGCCCATGATGGTGAATGAGACCTCGCAATACCCGGGAATGAATCCGTTCAAGGTGCTCTACTGGAAACAATTCGGCGGCGGCCCATCCGCGGAAGATCTCAAGCAGATGGGCATGGGGACGAACGCCACGAAGGCCAAACCCGAGTAACTTTTCCTCTACATCTTATGCGACCATCCCAGGCACTTCCATACCTTCTTCTGGCCTCCCTCGCTCTCGCTCTTCCGACGCGGGCGGCGGATTCGAAACGTAAACCGAATATCCTGATCGTACTGGCGGACGACGAGGGCTGGGGTGATTTGGGCGTCAACGGAAATACCAATGTTTCCACACCCAAGATCGACTCCCTCGCTGCCGCGGGGGCACTGCTCGAGCACTTTTATGTGTGTCCAGTATGCTCGCCCACCCGTGCGGAGTTTCTGACCGGGCGCTATCACCTACGGGGCGGTGTGCACGGTGTCTCCTCCGGCGAGGAGCGTTTGAATATCGATGAAAAGACCATCGCGGATACGTTCAAGGCCGCGGGTTATGCCACCGGCGCTTTCGGCAAATGGCACAACGGCATGCAATACCCCTATCATCCGCGTGGGCGCGGTTTTGATGAGTATTATGGCTTTTGCTCGGGTCACTGGGGCGACTACTTTGACGCCCCGCTGGAACACAATGGCCTGCCAGTGCAAGGCAAAGGCTTTCTCATCGATGACCTCACCGAGCACGCCATGGACTTCATCGAGCAAAACAAGGACAAGCCGTTCTTTTGCTATGTCCCCTTCAATACGCCGCACTTCCCATTGCAGGTGCCCGACCGCTTTTTTGACAAGTTCGCCAGCTTCGACTTGAAGATGCGCGCCCGCAATCCGGCGCAGGAGAAGGTCGAAGTGACCCGCGCGATTTTGGCCATGACGGAGAACATCGACTGGAATGTGGGCCGCCTGCTTGCCCATCTCGACAAGCTGCATCTCGCGGACGACACCATCGTCATCTACTTCAGCGATAACGGTCCTCAAAGCTGGCGGTGGAATGGGGAGATGAAAGGCAAGAAGGGCTCGACTGATGAAGGCGGGGTGCGCGCGCCGTTCCTGATTCGCTGGCCCGGGCACATTCCTGCCGGTCAGCGCGTGCCGCAAATCGCCGGGGCGATCGATCTGCTGCCCACCCTCGCCGACCTGGCTCAAGTGACGCTGATCAGCACCAAGCCCCTGGACGGCGTCAGCCTGAAACCGCTGGTCCTGAATGCGGCCAAGGACTGGCCGGATCGGATGATTTTTTCCGAATGGGGCGGGAGGACCAGCGTCCGCACCCAGCACTACCGCCTCGACGCAATGAATGCGCTCTACGACATGGATGCGGATCTGCCACAAGACCACGACGTCGCTGCACAGCACCCGGAGGAAGCTGCACGACTGAAGCAAGCCATGGCTGCTTGGCGGAGCGAGTTGCTGCCGAGCGGCCGCAAGGACGACCGGCCCTTTTCCGTCGGCTATCCCGAGTTTCCGGTGACGCAACTTCCGGCACGCGACGGCATGGAGCACGGAGAGATCCGGCGCAGTTCCAAGGCCCCCAATTGCTCTTACTTCACCCACTGGGTCAGTCCGAATGACAGCATCACTTGGGACGTCGACGTAGCGACCGCCGGCAAATACGAAGCCGTGATCTACTATGCCGTGCCGGAAGCCGACCTCGGCTCGACACTGGAACTTTCGTTCCTGGGCAAAAGCCTGCAGGGCAAGGTGACGGTGGCCAACGATCCGCCGCTGCACGGTGCGGAGCACGACCGAGCGCCCCGCGAAGCCGAATCGTTCGTCAAAGACTGGAAGCCGATGACACTCGGCCAGGTCGAATTAGCCAAGGGGCGGGGCCAATTGACATTGCGCGCTCCGCAGATTCCCGGCAAGAGCGCCCTAGAGTGTCGGGCCATGTTTTTAACTCTCAAGCCGTAAAGTCGCATGAAATTTATTTCCCAAATATTGCTATTCGTGGTTTTAGCCGCTGGCACTGCGCGGGCAGCGGAACGACCGAACATTCTGTGGGTCGTCAGTGAAGATAATGATATTTTCCTCGGCTGCTACGGCGACCCGCTCGCGCACACGCCGACGCTCGATAAACTCGCCAAGGAAGGTGTACTCTATGAGCGATGCTTTGGCTGGCCAGTGTGCGCACCAGCACGCTTCACCTTGATCACCGGCATGTATCCCACGACCTGCGGGCCTGCGGAACATATGCGCGCACAGGGAAAGATCCCCGATTGGTTGCACGGATTTCCCACCTATTTGCGCGAGGCGGGTTATTTCACTTCGAACAACGCAAAGACGGATTACAACTCACCGATCAGCATCAAGGACGCGTGGACAGACCAGGGCAAGACTGCGCATTGGCGCAACCGGCCCGATCCCAAACAGCCTTTCTTCAGCGTGTTCAACCACGAGGTCACGCACGAGAGTTGCCTCTTTCCCGAGAAAGAGCTGCCGCTCGATTTTTCCCCAATGGATCCCGCGAAGGTGCGCATCCCGCCGTACCAGCCGGACACACCCGAGATGCGGGCGGATTGGGCGCGCTACTACAATCACATGACGGTGTTGGACGAGCAGATCGCCGTGAAGTTGCGCG
The DNA here is from genome assembly GCF_040003245.1 of Chthoniobacter sp. Classification (NCBI taxonomy): domain Bacteria; kingdom Pseudomonadati; phylum Verrucomicrobiota; class Spartobacteria; order Chthoniobacterales; family Chthoniobacteraceae; genus Chthoniobacter; species Chthoniobacter sp. The sequence continues at coordinate 31,356 of NZ_JBDUCX010000034.1, read as the reverse complement.
ACCTGGAGAAGGATGGCCTCGCGGAAGATACCATCGTATTTTACTACTCGGACAATGGCGGGGTGCTGCCGCGCAGCAAACGCTTTCTCGAGGAGAGCGGCACCCACGTCCCGCTGATCGTTTACTTCCCGCCGAAATGGCGGCACCTCGCACCCGCGCCGCCCGGTTCGCGGATCAAGGACCCCGTCAGCTTCGTCGATTTCTCCGCGACGGTGCTCTCCCTCGCGGGCGTGAAGATCCCTGCCTACATGCAGGGCCACGCTTTTCTGGGCGGGGCGAAGGCGCCGGCGAATGAGTTCGTGCACATCACCCGCGACCGCATGGACGAACGCTACGACATGATGCGCTCCATCGCCGACGCGCGTTATATCTATGTCCACAACTACCGGCCCGACCTGCCCTACGTGCAACCGCTCGAATATCAATTCAAAGGGCGTGGTTACCAATCGTGGGCGCGGATGGCCGCCGAGGGGAAACTGACCAAGGCGACGGCGCAATTCTGGGGCCAAAAACCGACCGAGGAACTCTACGAGATGAGCACCGACCCGGACAGCGTTCACAATCTGGCGGGCGATCCCCAGTATCGCGAACCGCTCGAGCGCATGCGCGCGGAACTGAAACGTCGCGTGGTGGAAAACAAGGACAACGGCTTCCTGCCGGAGGGCTCGCCGCTCGAAGGGTATGAGGCGTCGCACAAAGCCGGCGCGTATCCGGTCGAGGAGGTCGTCGCCATCGCCACGAAGGCTTCCGAGCGAGACGCCGCCAATCTGCCGGCGCTGATCGAAGCGTTGGAAGACAGCAGCGAACCGGTCCGCTGGTGGGCCGCGCAGGGATGCACCATGCTCGGGGCGAAGGCGTCTGCAGCGGCGCCAGCTTTGCGCAAACATTTGGGCGATGAATCGGGCGCAGTCCAGATCGCCGCGGCAGAGGCGCTGGCCCGGATGGGAATGGTGAGCGAAGTTTTGCCGGTGCTGGAAAAGAGACTCCAGGATACGGTAACTCCACAATTCGCCCTGCAAGCCGGGAATATCCTGGATCGATTGGGAGAAGCGGCGCGACCTTCGCTGCCGGTCATGAAGGAGGTGTTGGCGAAGGTGGGAAACGGAGGCAACCCGGCCAGTTATCCGGCCTACATCACCCGCATCCTGACCCACGCCACCGCCGTTCTTGAAGGAAGGGACGTTGCGTTGGTGTATCCGTGACCCTTTCCGGGGGCGGCGCCAATGCAGTTGTGGCGGAAAGCAGTACGTCCGCAGTGTGTTTGTGCGGCCACAAGCCTACCTAAGCTTGCCAATGGCCACTGGATTCACCTTCAGCCAACGAAATCCGCCAGTATTGCGGCGAATAAATTGAGAATTATTCACATCCAAAGAAAGCAACATTTCGATAGTTGAATAGTTCAACAATTGAATCGTGACATTAACTCAAGACCCTTACCGATGAACCTTCCTCCCCGTGACTGCGCCGCCGAGTTGCTCGAGGTCGTGCCCCTGATGATGCGCGTCATTCGCACCAAGGTTCGTGCCCACAGCAGCCCGGAACTCTCCGTACCGCAGTTTCGGGCCCTGGCGTTTCTCGGCCGCAATGAAGGCGCGATGCTCGGAGACGTGGCCGGCTTTCTCGTCCTGACGCTCTCCGCCACTTCCAAGCTGATCGATGGCCTGGTCACCGCCGACCTCGTCGCCCGCGACAGCGATCCCTTGGATCGGCGGAAGATTGTCCTCACGTTGACCGCTTCCGGCCAAAGGAAATTCGCCGCCGTGCGCCAGGCCACCGCGGATTTCCTCACCGAGCGGGTGGCCGAAGTATCCGTGGCCGAACGCGCCTGTATCACCGATGCCATGCGCACCTTGCGGGGCATCTTCTCCGACGTTCCGGCTCCGGAAACGAACGCCCGTTTGATCAAGACCGCGCCCACCGGCATCGACAACTGATTTTCTCCCTTCATCCACGATCCCCATGGCCAACTACATCGATATCCTGGAGCCGACACCCCAAAAATCCCGGCCCGCCTCTCAACCCATCGTTCCGAAGAAAAACCGGTGGTACCTCTGGGTCATCGCCCTGGTTTGCGTCCTGGGGGCCATCTGGCTTGTCACCCACCGGGGTCCGGCGGGCAGCGATGCCGCCGCCGGCAAGACCGCCGGGCGCGGCGCCGGTGGACCCGTGCCGGTCGTCGCCGGGACAGTGCAGCAAAAGGATGTGCCGATTTATCTCGAGGGCATCGGCACCATCCAGGCACTGAACACCGTCACAGTCCGCGCCCGCGTGGATGGGCAATTGGAAAAGGTGGCGTTTACGGAGGGCCAGGACGTCAAAGCCGGCGACGTCCTCGCGATCATCGACCAAGCCCCCTACAAGGCCGCGGTGGAGCAAGCACAGGCGAAGCAGAATCAGGATCAGGCCCAACTTTCCAACGCGAAGCTCGACCTCGATCGCTACACCGACCTCGTCGGCAAAAAAGTCATCTCCTCGCAACAATTCGACACCCAGAAAGCCCTTGTCGCCCAGTACGACGCTACCGTCCGCAATGACGCCGCCGCGGTCGAAAGCGCCCGGGTGAACCTTAATTACACCACGATCGTTTCACCCATCGACGGGCGCACTGGCATTCGCCTCGTCGACCAGGGCAACATCGTCCACGCGTCCGATCAGACCGGGCTGGTCGTGATCACGCAGTTGCACCCCATCTCGCTCGTCTTTACCCTGCCGGAGCAGTCGTTGAACGACATTCACAAGGAAATGGCCGCGTCCGGCCAGGAACTGGACGTCCTGGCAATGGGCCGCGACAACAAGACCAAGCTCGACGCCGGCAAGCTCTCGGTCATCGATAACCAGATCGACACCACCACGGGCACGATCAAGCTCAAGGCCACTTTCGACAACGAGGACCTGCAGCTCTGGCCCGGCCAGTTTATCAACGCCCACCTCCTTCTCACCACGCGCAAGGCAGGCTTGGTCGTGCCCGCGAGCGTCATTCAGCACGGCCCCAATGGCACCTACGCCTTCGTCATTCAAGATGACCAGACGGTCCAGATTCGCCCAGTGAAAGTCGTGCGCAAGGAAAACGGGGAGATCGCGCAGAGCGACACCGGCGAGGCCTTGATCGAAGACGGTCTCGCGGCGGGGGAAAAGGTGGTGGTCGACGGTCAGTACAAGTTGCAGGCGGGCTCCAAAATCTCAATCAACCAGCCCGCGGCAGCCGCCGGTGCCGGCGGGCATCCCGGCGGTCACAGCGGACAAGGCGGCGGCCACCGGCAGGGTAGCGAATTGAAGTGATCGGCGTCCCGCGCGCCGTGAGACGATGAATATTTCCGAGCCCTTCATTCGGCGGCCGATCGCCACCACTCTCCTGATGGTCGGTATCATCATCATGGGGGTGCTCGGTTATTCGTTGCTCCCGATTTCCGCGCTGCCTCCCGTGGATTTTCCGACCATCCAGGTCACCGCCCAATACCCGGGCGCGAGCCCCGACGTCATGGCCTCCTCGGTCACGACCCCATTGGAGCGGCAGTTTGGCCAGATCAGCGGCCTCGCCAGCATGACTTCCGTGAGTTCGTTTGGAAACACGACCATCACCCTCCAGTTCGTCCTCGATCGCGACATCGACGGCGCCTCACAGGATGTGCAGGCCGCCATCAACGCCGCCAGCGGGGTCCTCCCGAAGTCCATGCCGAATCCGCCGACTTACAGCAAAGTCAATCCCGCGGATACGGCGATAATCTCTCTCGTCCTCACCTCCGATTCCGTGCCGCTGGAACAAGTGAACGACAAGGCCGACACCGTGCTCGCCCAAAAGCTGAGCCAGGTCACCGGCGTGGGCCTCGTCACCATTGAGGGCAACCAAAAGCCCGCGGTGCGCGTGCGCATCAATCCCGCGGCCATCGCTTCGCTCGGCACCAGCTTTGAAGACATCCGCGCCGCCCTCACCAATAACAACACCAACCAGCCCAAGGGCAATTTCGACGGCCCAAAGCAGTCCTACGCCATCGGCGTCAACGACCAGATCTTTACCGCCAAAGAATACGGCGATGTCGTCATCGCCTACAAAAACGGCGCGCCCGTGCGCCTGCGCGATATTGGCCAGATCGTCGACGGTGTCGAAAACGTCCGACTCGCCGGCTGGGTCGACAACAAGCCGGCCGTCATCATCGACATCCAGCGCCAGCCGGGGGCGAACATCATCGAGACCGCCGACCGGATCAAAGCGATCCTCCCCAAGCTCCGCTCCACATTACCGCCCTCCATCAAGCTCGAGATTCTCACGGACCGCACCGAGACCATCCGCGCCTCCGTGCGGGACGTGCAATTCACCCTCCTCCTCACGGTGGTGCTGGTGGTCGCCGTCATCTTCGTTTTCCTGCGCAAGTTTTGGGCGACCGTGATTCCCAGCGTCGCGCTGCCCCTCGCCATCATCGGCACCTTTGGCGTGATGAAGCTCGTCGGCTTTAGCCTCGATAACCTTTCACTTATGGCGCTGACCATCTCGACCGGCTTCGTCGTCGATGACGCCATCGTCATGATCGAGAACATCGTGCGCTTCATCGAGATGGGCGAAAAGCCGATGGATGCCGCCCTGAAAGGCGCCAAGCAGATCGGCTTTACCGTCATTTCGCTCAGCCTTTCGCTCATCGCTGTTTTCATTCCGCTGCTCTTCATGACGGGCATCGTCGGGCGCTTGTTCCGCGAATTCGCCGTCACCCTCAGCATCGCCGTCGTCGCCTCCGCCGTCGTGTCGCTCACCCTCACGCCGATGATGTGCGCCCGCCTGCTCAAGTCGGACCACGGTGAAAAACACGGTCGCTTCTATGTGGCGACCGAGCGGATGTTCGACTGGATGCTCCAACAATACGAGGTCGGCTTGAAGTGGGTCCTGGTCCATCAGTTTTTCACCCTCATGGTCGCGGTCGCGACGCTCGTCGCCACGATCTTCCTCTACATCATCGTGCCCAAGGGCCTGCTCCCGCAGCAGGACACCGGCCTCATCCTCGGGGTTACCGATTCCGCGCAATCGATTTCCTTCAAGGCGATGGTCCAACGCCAGCGGGCCATCGCCGAGATCGTCCGCCAGGATCCCGACGTCCGCAGCGTCAGTTCCTTCGTCGGCGCCGGGGCCGTCAATGCCACGGTCAACACCGGCCGGATGAACATCGAGCTCAAGCCGCGCGACACCCGCAGCGCCAGCGCCGCGGAAATCATCACCCGCCTGCGCGACGCGACGAAAAATGTCGAGGGCATCGCCCTTTTCATGCAAGCCGTCCAGGACGTGCAGATCGACAGCCGCCTGAGCCGCACGCAGTACCAGTACACGCTCGAGGACGCCGACGAGGCGGAGCTTGCCGAATGGGCACCGAAGCTCCTGGCCAAATTCCGCACGCTGCCCCAGCTCGCGGACGCGGCCAGCGACCAGCAGTCGGAAGGTTTGCAGATCAGCGTGGATGTCGATCGCGAGCAGGCCTCACGCTACAACGTGCTGACCCAGGCGATCGACGACACGCTCTACGACGCCTTCGGCCAGCGGCAGGTCTCGATCATTTTCACCCAGCTCAACCAGTACCGGGTGATCCTCGAGGTCGAACCTCACTTCCAGCTCACTCCGGATTCGCTCGCGAAGATCTACGTCAAAAGCTCCACCGGGCAGATGGTGCCCCTCAGCGCCTTTTCCACCCTGAAGACCGTCACGGCACCGCTCTCCATCCTGCACGAGGGCCAGTTCCCCGCCGTCACCTTGTCCTTCAACCTGAGCCCACGGAGTTCCCTGGGCGCGGCCGTCGATGCGATCCAAAAAGCCCAGCAGGACATAGGTTTGCCCGAAACGGTGGTCACCTCCTTCTCCGGCAGTGCCGCGGAATTCCGCTCGTCGCTGGCCAGTGAGCCGTACCTCATCCTCGCGGCCATCGTCGTCATCTACATCGTGCTCGGCGTCCTTTACGAAAGTTACATTCACCCGATCACCATTCTCTCCTCCCTGCCTTCCGCCGGGGTCGGCGCGCTGCTCGCCTTGATCGTCTTCCACGTGGACATGTCGCTCATCGCCCTGATCGGCATTATCCTCCTCATCGGCATCGTCAAGAAGAACGCCATCATGATGATCGACTTCGCCCTCGATGCCGAGCGCAACGACGGCCTGCCGCCCGAGCAATCGATCTACCAGGCGTGCCTGCTGCGTTTCCGCCCGATCATGATGACCACCTTCGCCGCGCTCCTCGGCGCGTTGCCGCTCGCCCTCGAAAACGGGACCGGCTCCGAGCTGCGCAAGCCGCTGGGCATTGCCATCGTTGGCGGCCTGCTCGTCTCGCAATTTCTCACGCTCTACACCACACCGGTCATCTATCTTTATCTCGACCGCCTCGGCCATCGTGTCCGCCAATGGCGGGCCCGCAAGGGCCTGCCGGGCCTGCATGAGGAGCCGCTGGACCCAATCCCCGCCCCTCAACCCGAGGTCACGGTGTTGTAGCCATGAACGTTTCCGAGCCCTTCATTCGCCGGCCGGCGGGGACGTTCCTGCTCGCCATCGGCTTGCTCATCATGGGTCTCGTGGCCTACCACTTCCTGCCGGTGGCGCCGCTCCCGCGCGTCGATTTCCCGATGATTTCGGTCAGCGCCCAACTGCCCGGCGCCGACCCGCAGACGGTGGCGTCCTCGCTCGCGGCTCCGCTGGAGCGGCGGATCGGCCAGATCGCCGGAGTCACCGAGATGACTTCCACCAGCGCGCTCGGCAGCACGGGAATCAATGTGCAATTCGATCTGGATCGCTCGGTCGATGGCGCCGCGCGCGACGTGCAGCGGGCGATCGACGAAGCCGCCTCCGATCTGCCGGCCAATCTGCCCACGCTCCCCTCCTGGCGGAAACAAAACCCCGCCGATGCGCCCATCCTCATCCTCGCGATGACCAGCGATACCCGGGAGCCGACTCAAGTCTTCCAGTATGCCGACGAAATCGTCGGCCAGCAGCTCTCGCAGCTCAAAGGCGTGGGCCAGGTGGTCATCAGCGGCGCGGAAAAGTCCGCCGTGCGCGTCCAGGCCAATCCCGCCTCCATGGCCTCCGCGGGCTTGAGCCTCGAGGATCTCCGCTCGTTTCTGGCCCAGGTGAATGTCGACCTGCCCAAGGGCAGCGTCGACGGCGATAAAGCTTCCTACGCCATCTACAGCAACGACCAGCTCATGGATGCCGGCGAGTACCGCAACCTCATCGTCGCCACAAAGAACGGCGTTCCGATCAAGCTCAGTTCCATCGCCAAGATCGTCAATGGCGTCGAGAATACCCGGCTCGGCGGCTGGGCCGGCGTCAAGCCGGCGGTGTTGGTCATCGTCTTCAAGCAGCCCGACGCCAACGTCATCGCCACCACCGATCTCGTCAAAGCCGCCCTCCCCAAAACGGAGAAGTGGCTGCCCCCCAGTGTCCGTGTCCAGGTCATCAGTGATCGCACCGTTACCATTCGCGCCTCCCTCGAGGAAGTGCAGTTCTCCCTCCTGCTCAGCATCGCGCTGGTCGTGATGGTCATCTTCCTTTTTCTGCGCCGTTTCTGGCCCACCTTCATCGCCAGCGTCACCGTGCCGCTCTCGCTCGCCGGCACCTTTGGCGTGATGTATCTGCTGCATTACAGCCTCGACAATATTTCGCTCATGGCCGTGACCATCTCCGTGGGCTTCGTCGTCGACGACGCCATCGTGGTCATCGAGAATGTTTTTCGCTTTGTCGAGGCCGGGACGCCCCCGATGGAAGCCGCGCTCAAAGGCGCGAAGCAGATCGGCTTCACCATTATCTCCATCAGCCTTTCGCTCATTGCCGTCTTCGGCCCTCTCCTGTTCATGGGCGGATTGATCGGGCGCCTCTTCCACGAATTTGCCGTCACCCTCAGCGCGGCCATCGTCGTCTCCGGCATCATCTCGCTCACGCTGACCCCGATGCTCTGCTCCCGCTTCTTGAAGGCGGAGTCCCAGCACAAGCGCAAGGACAACTTTATCCAGCGGCGGAGCGAAGCGAGCTTGAACTGGCTCCTCAGCCACTACGCGAGCAGCCTGCAATGGGTGCTCCGCCACCAGATCATCATGCTCGTCGTCACCGGCATCACGGTGGCGATGACGGTCTGGCTCTACGGCGTCGTGCCCAAGGGCTTCTTCCCGCAACAGGACACCGGCCAGATGCATGGCACGACGGTGGCCAGCCAGGACGTTTCCTTTCCCCAGATGGTCAAGCTCCAGCAGCGCATCTCGCAAATCCTGCTGGAAGACCCCGCGATCGAAACCTTCAGTTCCTTCGTCGGCAGCAGCTACCGCAGTGCCAGCGTCAACAACGGCAGCTTTTTCCTCAGTCTCAAACCGAAATCCGAGCGCAAGATCAGCGCCGATGAACTCATCGGCCGCATCCGCAAGAAGACGGCCGGCATCGAAGGCATCCGGCTGATCTTGAGTTCCGACCAGGACATCCGGGTCGGCAGCCGGGGCGGCAGCAAGGGACAGTACCAATATGCGCTGCAAAGCGGTGACCTCGAGGATCTCAACCAGTGGACGCCGAAGCTCATGGCGGCGCTCGCCCAACATCCCGAGATCAAGGACATCGACAGCGACCTGCAAACGCGCGGACTCCAGACAAACGTCGTGGTCGATCGCGATGCCGCCGCCCGCCTCGGCGTTTCCCCCCTCGACGTCGACAATACCCTCTACGATGCCTTCGGGCAGCGCCAGGTCTCAACCATCTACGAACAATACAACCAGCACCACGTCATCCTCGAGGTCGATCCGGAATTTCAGACCGACCCGGCCTATCTGAGCAAGATTTTCGTCAAATCCAACACCGGCGCCATGGTGCCGCTCTCTTCCGTTTCCAAGTTTCAAACCACCAACGCTTATCTCACCGTCAGCCACCAGGGACAGTTCCCGGCGGCGACCATCTCCTTCAATCTGGCGCCCGGCGTTTCTCTTGGCCGCGCGACCGAGATCGTCGAGCAAGCCAAGCGGGATCTGAACATGCCCTCCACGGTTAATGGCAGCTTTCAAGGCACCGCCCAGGTCTTCCAGCAATCCCTTTCGAGCCTGAAAATTCTCGTCATTGCCGCTCTGATCACCGTCTACATCGTGCTCGGCATGCTCTACGAAAGCCTCATCCATCCCATCACCATTCTCTCCACCCTGCCCAGTGCCGGCTTGGGCGCACTCCTCGCCTTGATCCTCTGCGGTTCGGAACTATCGCTCGTCTCTTTCATCGCCATCATCCTCCTCATGGGCATCGTCAAGAAGAACGCCATCATGATGGTCGACTTTGCCCTCGACGCGGAGCGCAACGAAGGCATGGGACCCGAGGAAGCCATTTACCAAGCCTGTGTCGTCCGGTTCCGTCCCATCATGATGACCACCATGGCCGCGCTGCTCGGCGCGGTTCCGTTGGCCATCGGCTTCGGCGTCGGCTCGGAACTCCGCCAACCGCTCGGCATCGCCGTGGTCGGCGGCCTCATTGTCTCCCAGATCCTGACGCTCTACACCACCCCAGTCATCTACCTCGCTTTCGAGCATCTGCGGCTGTACTTCCGCCGACGCCAGCCGACGCCTTCCACGCGGTTGGATTGGCAGACGACGAATTAATTCCCGCCCGCCTGCTTTTTGGCGGCGGCGGCACGACCCCGAGCCGGTATCCATTTCGGTGGGACGTTGGCTTTGTTCCATTCATCCCAGGCAGCGGCCAGTTCCTTCACTCGTGCCGGCTCCTGGTCCGCGAGATTGGTTTGTTCTCCGATGTCTTTGGCTAGATTGTAGAGTTGCGCGCCTTGCGTCGTCGCGACGACGGCTTTTTCCCCGGCTTCCGCGCCCCCACCGGGTGCCTTGACCAGCTTCCAATCGCCCTTGCGAATGGCGATCTGCTGCCCGAACCGCCAATACAACGCCTCATGCGGCGGCTCCTTCTTTTCACCCGTCACGTAGGGCAAGAGGTTCACACCATCGAGCTTCCATTCGGGTGGAACGGGCACCCCTGCCGCCGCCAACGCGGTGGGAAGAATATCGAGTTGGATCACCGGCCGGTCGTCCACTTGTTCCGCCGGGATATGTCCTTTCCAACGCATCGCCCACGCGACGCGGATACCGCCCTCCCAGGTTTGGGCCTTGAAACCGCGCAGCGGACCGTTGCCCGACGTGGTCTGGGCCGTCGGCCCGCCATTGTCGCTGATGAAAAAGATGAGCGTATTTTCCTCCTGCCCGGTCGCCTTCAGTTTGGCCATCACAGTGCCAACGGTGTCGTCCATCGCCGAAAGCATCGCGGCGAAAGTGCGGCGCTTCTTGTCATCAATGTTTGAGAAGCGGCTCAAGTATTTCTCCGTGGACTCCAGCGGAGCGTGAACCGCGTTGAACGCGAGATAGCACAACCACGGCTCTGCCTTATGCTTCTCAATGAAGTTCACCGCCTGCTCGCCAAACGCCTCCGTGGTGTAGCCGATATTGTTCACCGGCTCGGTGCCTTTCAGGATGGGGTTGTGCGGATCCGCCGCGGCATCGAGATAGTCGTGCATGCCACCGAGAAAACCGAAGTACTCATCGAAGCCCCGCTTGAGCGGATGATACGGCGGCTGATACCCGAGGTGCGATTTACCAAACCAGCCTGTCGTATAGCCCGCCGCCTTGAGTCGGTCGCCGATGGTCTCTTCTTCCAGCGGCAGACCGAAATTCGGCACCGCCGCTTCCGCTGGGCCGGGATTGAATTCATGCCCGAAGCGCTGCTGGTAGCGGCCGGTCATCAGTCCCGCCCTCGTGGGACTGCAATAAGTTCCGCTCACATAACCGCTGGTAAAGCGCACGCCACCCTTGGCCAGCGCGTCCACATTCGGTGTGGGAATCTGTGGCGTGAAGCCCTGCATGCTCAACTCGCCGTAGCCGAGATCATCGGCGACGATGACGAGGATATTGGGTTTCTTCGCATCCGCCGCATGAGCGGCGGTAACCAGGCAAGTGAGAGCGAACGCGACAAGGGAGTGATAGAGGGGACTTTTCATGGAGGAGGACCGGCGATGATCGGAATCAGGCTTCGATGGAACAACGGGGCCACGAAAGAGTTGCCACTCTTCTTCCCTCCCGCCTCTGCGTTTCGGCGGTTAAAATTTAAGTTGGGCGGCGCTGCCCAGCAGTTCACCCATCCGCCCGATAGACGCGCTACCCGAAGTACCAAGCTGATGAATGACAATCGAGGACGCCAGCGCCGCGATGGTCAACGCCTCGCGCAGATCCGCGCCCGCCGCCAAAGCCGTGGCGAGATTAGCGGTCACGGAATCACCCGCTCCCACGACGTCGATCGTCCCGCGCAACGCCAGCGACGGCACATGTTCGCTGCGTCCATCCGGCAGCGCGCCGACCAATCCACGTTCCGCCATGGTCACAAAAACCGCCCGTCGATTCTGCTCCGCGAGTTGCACCGTCGAGCGCCGAATCTCGTCCACGGACGAATCCGCCGGCATTCCCGTCAGCGAAGAGAGTTCCGCCGCATTCATCTTGAAGATCACCGACGGAAACCCGCGCAAACCGCGACGGCTGTCCGCCAGAACCGGAATCGCCGCGGCCTTCCTTTCCAGTGAACCGGCCCGCGCCAGCACGGACTTGGTCACCACACCTGTCTCTTCGATATCCACCTGGTCCATCAAGATCACGGCGTCCACCGTGCCACGTAACATCTCCAGCGAGTTCGCAATCCGCTCGGAAACTTCGGGTGGTGTGGGTGTCCAGTTCTTGGAATCCAGCCGATTGAGCTCGCGCGGCGGCTGGCCCGGTTCCATGACCAACGGCTTGCAGTAAGTGAAAGTGCGACGCGCGGGCGTTTGGAAGAAGTGCGCCGGATTGACCCCGGGCAGCGAGCCCAAGGCCCGCAGCAATTCGTAGCCCTCGCCATCCTCACCGCAAAATCCCACGGGAAAAATATCGCCGACGCCCAGCGCCACGAGATTGTTGAGAATCGTGCCGGCCGCTCCGGGCTGCGAGCGCACGCGAGCGACATTGTAAACGGGCAGGCCGGTCTCAATCGAAATCTCGGCGCGCGCGGGATCGATCTCCAAATAGCGATCGAGGCAAAAGTCGCCGACTACAGCCAGGCGCAGCTTCGCGTAGCGCCCGGCAATCTCTTGAAGACGTTCGGATGTCATGAGTGCTGGAGCGCGTGCGCGAGGTGATGGACAAAGGCGGCGTTGTCACACTGCAGGTAATGCATCGGCGCGCCCATGCGGGAGAAACTCTTGCAAAAGCGCAGATAGTAAGCGGCGTTGGTTTTCGGTGGCTCGCCTTGTGTCCAGTCCCAGCCGCCCCCGTCCTGCAAATCGACGACGTAAATGCTGTGATCGCGCACGACCGATCGCTGTGCCTGAAGGCGCATGTTATTCACGCAACTCAACGATTTCTCGAACACCTGTGGTCCCATGATTGCCGAGCCCACGGACAAAACGACGCCGCCATCCAGTCCTTCGACCGACCCGCCGAACAGCTTGAAATCAAGCTCCGCGGCCCGCCCGATCACCGAGCCGCTGAAAATGGGGTGGTTGGCGATGATGTCGTAACCAATGCCGGGATGCACCGTCACCGGCACGCCGCGCTTCCACGCCGAGGCGAGAATGGACGCATGTCTCCAGCGATGTTCCACCGCGACCCAACCCGAAGTCACGCGCGCTTCGCGCAACGCATGCAGCAGATCGGCCCGCGCCGCGGTGAGTGGATGCGTCGGCTCCGCAGTGATGCTCTTTATCAATACGTCCGCGGTCGGCACGGTCGCGCCATCCTCGGCGATGAAACGCCCCAGCGAGCGCCCATAACCGAGCCCGTCCAGCGCGCCGGCCATCAGTGCCAGGTGAATGTTCGTGGCGGTCTCGTGCCATGTGCCAAAAGTGCCGCTCGCTACGTTCATCTCGACACTTTCGGTCGAGGCACCAAACCACGCATATTCCCAATCGTGAATCGTCCCCGCACCATTCGTCGCGAGGTGCGTGATCCATCCCTGCTCCATTAAGCGGTCGAGAATTAACGCCGTGCCGTTGCGCAGCAGATGCGCGCCGTAGATGAGCATCACGCTCGCGCCACGATCGCGGGCCGCACGGATATTCTGCACCGCGCCGCGAACCTGTTCGGCCAGTTCGTCCGGCAGCGGCTTCGGCGTCGCATCCGGCGGAATCAGGATGTCATCCGCGCGCGTCAAGCTGCGCCGCTCGGTAAGCGGATACACCTTCAACTTCGACAGATCGAGCGGCTCCACCGGTTTCATTTTTGCAGCAGGTAATCGACCAGCGCGATCGCATCCCGGAAGTCTGGGATCGCCGCATCCGCACCGGCTTCCAGCAACTGGCCGCGCTTGAACGCGTCCATCACTCCAGAGCCGTTGTGTTCCTCGTCGCTGCACACGGCGATGGCGAGTCCGCCGAGTACCTTCGTCGCCGAGATCTCCACCGGCCCATCGCCGAAAGACAGCAAATGCTCACCTTGAATCCCCTCCTCCTTCAACAGCCGCTGAAAAACCGCCATCTTTGAAAAGCCCGTCGGATCCGCCGGGCTGCCATAAATGTGCGGGCCAAAATAGTGCGTGAGACCCAATGCCTCGGCCTCTTCCTTCACGCGATGCTCGATGGTGCTGCTGAGCACGAGCGGCGTAATGCCGGCCGCGCGGAGGCGCTCCAGCAATGCACGCGCAGCGTGCACCACAAAAGCATCCTGCGGGGCCTGGCGGCTGCGGATCGCCGCCAGACGCAGGGCAATTTCCGCGTCGAGTTGGTCTTGAAACTCACAGCGCAAATCCTCCGCGATCAAATCCCCACCGCCGCGCTCCCGCATGATTTCGGAGAAGCGCTGCATTTGCACGATGGTCGGCCGACCATTCAGCCCAAACACGATGCCGCTGAGCACGGCGGTTCGGGCCTCCGCTGTCTCGCCCGTCAACAGCGGCATATGCCGTCGAAAAACACCGAACATAATCTCCGGCCAGCCATGACGCACCCACGAGAGCGTGCCATCGAAATCGAAAACGACGTGGGTGATTTGCGGACGCGGCGCGAAGGTCGGGCGCAATTCGACGTCGCCGGAAAACTCGGGCAGCGGGCGAGCGGCGGCACTCATGCCGGGATCTTCTCCATGAACGAGTAGCAGATCATGTGGAAGATGTGCATGTGCACATCCTCGACGCGGCCGTAGTGAGTATCGTCCACCACGATCACATGCTCCGCGATGCCCGCCAGCGTCCCCTGCTTCGCCCCCACCATCGCGATGGTATGCAAGCCATGTTCGTTGGCCCAATTAAACGCCTTCACCAGGTTGGGCGAACTGCCGCTCACGCTCGCCGTGATCAGCACATCCCCGGCCCGGGCGAAGTTCTGCAGTTGGCGCAGGAAGATGTCCTCGTAGCTGTAGTCATTTCCGAGCGCGGTGATCCACGCCACGTTGTCGGTGAGCGATTGGACGCGGAAACGATGACCGACGGCATCCGAGGATCCTTTACCGAGATCCGTCGCGAAGTGGGAAGCATTGGCCGCGCTGCCTCCATTGCCGATAGCGAAGATTTGCTGGTCGTTTTCCCAGGCCTTACAGACGATTTCCGTCGCTTTGATGACGCCTTCGAGAGGCACGGAATCGAGGGCACGGTGTTGAGCAGCGATATAGCTTTGGAGCCAGGTTTTCATAGTTAGTGGGTGGTTTTTGAAATCTGGAATCGGTCCGCCGCCATGAGCAGTGCGCCGACCGGGACGGAGTCTTCGCGCAAGCCCGCCAGTCGCACTCGCGGCCCGGGGTGAAAGACATCCATGATGAAAGTTGGTAATCGTTCCGCGACCGCCGCGCGCAACGGTTCGCCGATCAGCGACACCCCGCCGCCGAGCACGATCACCTCCGGGTGCAACAGTTGCACCACGACACCGAGCGCGTTCGCGAAATGACCGGCTTGGGTGACGATCAAAGCCTGAGCCACGGGATCACCCGCCTCCAGTGCCGCCGTCAAATGGCGCGCCTCTTCCCCCGGATCGGCGGCGACCAATTGCGCGAGTTTTGATTGCGGCGCGGTCGCCACCGCCTCGCGAATCCGTTTGTCCAGACTCCATCCGGAGCAATCGTCTTCGACGATTCGCCCGGGTCCGTGCAAACGCAAATGTCCCAGTTCCATCTCTCCCGGCGGCGCGCCGTGATAAATGCGTCCATCCACCGCGAGGCCGCCGCCCACGCCGCTGCCCATGTTCGTGTAAAACACCGGATTCATTCCTTTGCCCGCTCCGCAAATCGCTTCACCGAGCGTAGCCAGGTTGCTGTCGTTCTCCACATACACCGGCAGTCCCGTCTGCTCCCGCAACCAATCGCCCAGCGGAAAATCCGACCATCCCGCGATGTGATACGAACGCCAGATACGCCCCGTGCGCCAATCCACCGGCCCGCCATAGCCCACACCGATCGCCGCCGGTTGCCATTTTGCAATCAGTTCCGGCACACCCTGCGCGATCTGCTCGCGAATGCCTTCCGCCCCGCGCTCCCGATCCACCAGGAAACGGCGGCGGTCCACGATGCTCCCCTCGGCCGTCCCGACGCAGAGCTGCAATTTCGTTCCGCCGATCTCGATCGCGACAAAGTGAGGTGTCGCCGTCATCAGGAGACGCAGAATTGGATGAGAGTTTTAGGCATGCCGTGCAAGATGAGGCGGGGAGTGAAATACCTACCTGAAAGCTTCCCCTTTTTCGAGAGGAGATACATCGGGCGAAAATGCGTCACTCGGGTTGGGGCTCGTATCCAAAATAGGGATAGTCGTTTTCCGGCATGAACTCCGGCGTCTGCTCCGGCGCGTCCACCGCCGGTCCAGCCGCAATCGCGCAGACGCCCGCCAGGCCGAGCCCGGTTGCGATCACTCGTCCCAAGGCGGCGCGCCGCGAAAGATTGTCCCACGAAGGAGAGGTTGGATCGGATTCGTGGCTCATATTCAGGCTTCGGTAAAAGGCCCGGCGTTCTGCGCCACCAAGGCTTCGCGCACTTTTACACCGTCGAGGAGCGCCACTTCGGACTGCGCCTTGGTGGCGATGGCCGCGCCACACCCGGCAGCCTCGCCCATCGCCATCGCCGTGACGGTTACCCGTGAAGAAGCCGTCGCCTCCTTGCTCACCGAATGGCAGCGACCAGCGACCAGGAGATTGCTCACTCCTTTTGGGACCAGCGTCCGGTACGAGATGTCATACGGCTTTGGTTGAAATCCGGAGCCGGTGAAAGGTTTGTCGGTCGTCGTTTTCTGCGGATGCACATCGAGGAACCAGCAACCAGTCGCCACCGCGTCGTCATAGTGGGTGGTTTTCTGCAAATCTTCCAGCGACAGCACCCGCTCGCCCACTATGCGCCGGCTCTCGCGAATGCCGATGTAGGGGCCGCTGGAAATAAAGTAGCTGTCCTCGAAACCCGGCACCCGCGCCTTCCACTCGCGAAACATCGTCCACGCATCAGCACGGCCTTGCATCTCGGCCCGGGACAAATCGGCCGCATCGGTCGCATCACCTGCGATTCGCGTGGCGTGGATATAAGCCTCGTCCTTGGCAAAAGCGAAGATCAAGCCCGGACCGTAGAATTCCGGCAGCCGCCCGGCCTTGTGAGCCTCCATGAGCACCCGGGTCGCCACAGGTTTCGTTTCTTTCGTGGGGTTCACATGGCCGATGCGGAAGTGCATGGTCATCGGCATGAGCGGCTGCATCTTCTCGGTAGGGCAACCAGCCCACTGCGCAATATCCGCGTCGCCCGTGCAATCCACGATCTGCTTCGCCTCAATGCGCGTCAGCCCATCCTTGTTGGCCACGACGACCGCGGCGATGCGGCCGTCCTTCACTTCCACATCGCAGGCCATGCTGTGATAAAGCACTCGCAAGTTGTCGCTCTGCTTCGAGATGAGCGAATCGGCGAGCAACTTGAACTCGTCGGTGTTCGGAATCATGACGGAGCCCCAATACTTCGTGATGCGATCCGGCCGGCAGTCGTCGATATTCTTCGCACCGGCCTTGGCCACGCCGAGGGCCACGAGCAATTCCACCGCGATCCCTTGCACGACAAAGCGTCCCGTCGGCCTGTCGATCAGCCCATCAAAATAGGGAAGTCCGACCGCGGTAATGATGCCGCCGGAAAAACCCGCGCGCTCGATCAGCAGGGTTTGCGCGCCGCGCCGCGCGGAAGAAAGGGCCGCGGCAATACCCGCACAGCCACCCCCACAGATCAAAACATCGGTCTTGATGGTTTTCATTCGTCAGAGTCCTTCGGGGTTGAGCACGTGGGTTCGGGGTAGAGAAATTTGAGAGCGATCATGGGCGCAGGACAAAGATGCCGGGGACACAAGCACCGATGCGGTGGGGCTGGGGTGTGAACAGTCTTGCACAAGCCGCCGGACCTGTCTTGCTTGTCTGCGGCAATTTTTATGCGAAATGCGACACCACTGCGCCCTACCCGCCGCCCCCACCGGCTGCCCTTCAGGCATCCGGGTACGCTCGCTCGCCAGCGGGCGACCTGGCTGCACCGCCTCGCCCCGGAATCGCTATTTCACCGCATTTTTGACTATTTACCCGATCTCACCTTCTTCGCCAAGGACGCCCGCGGCCGGCTCATGGTCGCCAGTCGCCGCATTTACGAACTTTATGGCCTGAGCGACGATCAAGACTTGATCGGGCTGACCGATTTCGATCTCAATCCGGACAGCATGGCGCAGGCCTACACCGGCGACGACGAGCGATTGCTCTCTGGCAAAGTGCAGGTCATCGAGCGTCTCGAATTGTGGTTCGATCGACAGGGCCTGCCCGACTGGGCGCACGTCACCAAGCTGCCGCTGAAAGACAACCGCGGCCGTGTGGTCGGCGTGATGGGCGTGTTGCGTCCACCCGATGCGCGCGAGCGGCAATTTCCCGCTTTTAATGTTCTCTCCCAAGCTATCCTGCGCCTGCGTCACGACTTTGGCGGACGGCTGACCATCGAATCGCTGGCCAGCGAATGCGGTCTCTCCATCCGAGCCATGCAACGCCAGTTTCAGCGCGTCTTCGGTCTCACCCCCCAAGAGTTCCTCATCAAGACGCGCGTCGCCTCCGCCTGCCATCTCCTGCGTACTACAGCGCGACCCCTCAGCGAAATCGCCGCCGCCTGCGGCTTCGCCGACCAGAGTTCATTCACGCAGCATTTCCGCCGTCACGTGGGTGTGACGCCGAGCCGCTACCAGAAAGCCAGCCACTAACCATCCCTGCGCTCAGCGCAGAATCTCGCCCTTCGTCACGTCTCCCGGCACCTCCAGCGACTGCACCTGGTTGATCGTCTTGAAATGTGCGTGGTCGGCGAATTCCCACACGACCTTTTTGTCTGGCGTCACCTCGAGCACCATCGGCTGCTCGCCGATATGGCCGTGGCCGAGATACACACAAAAGAGCGTGTTCCCATTCGGCAGACGCTGGCAGCCGGCCATGAGCCGGAGCGGGTTGCCGGGTAGATCATTTTCGTTCAGTTCCCACACCACTTTGTCGTTCGGGTCGACTTCGACGACCTTGTGACCGTCGCCACAAGTGATGAGCCAATTCTTGTTAGCCAGCCGCACGACTTCATGCGGATCACCCGGCACTTTCACTTCGCGCAGCACTTTGCCGTCGCCATCGAGTTCGACCACTTTACCCTCGCCCTTGAAGCACACGAGATAGTGGCCCTCGGCCGTCTTGCGCGTACCGCGAAATTGATTGTGCATTTTCTCGGTCGTCGTCGTGAGCTTGATCTCCTTGGCGATCTCGCCCTTGCGATCCACCTCGATGATCCGACTCGTGCCGCCTTCCACCACGAGCACGTTACCGTTCGGCAGCGGCTGCGCGGCGTGACACTCGATCTTCTCTGGCGCCTTGTATTCCCACACCACCTGCTTGTCCTTGGTCATCTCCTTCGCGCCATTCAAATAGGCGAAGAGAATGTTTCCATTCGGGAGCAGCCAGCAGTCCTGCGGATTCTTCGCGTCAACCTGCCACTCAATCGACCCATCTGCGGCGACAATGCTGACGTGCCCGCCATTGTAATCGCAGTTGAGAAAGCGCGGCCCCGCAAAGGCGGCGTGCGCGAGTGAGAATGCGGCGAGGATGAGGGCGAGGCGGAGTTTCATGGAGGGTAGGAAGAGGCGGGAGGACGTGAAGAGTGCCCCTTGTGACGAAAACCTCCGGCGGCGTCCAGTCTTGGGATGATAATCACCGACTCGCCTATCCGATCCGCCAAATTGCTACCCAGGCAATCGGCTGAGAATCTCCAGCAAACCAAAATGGGGAGACCGTTCTCTCCTCTTACGGCTGGTGAAATGCGGTCCCGGCGCGGGTTTCGGAGCACCGCTGGTCGCCGACTGATCCTGACGACGCAGGCGTGGCTGCATCGGGCGAAAGTCAAAGTGCGGTTTCATGTACAAGATTCGTCCCGCATCTCCAGTCCGCGTGTCTTCAATTCCTTGAAACACGGCTTGCACCCCTTCCGCTTTCCTCTTCTTTCCTTTCCACCCGCTCGTCCTAAGGAATTGCTTGTTGCTCGATTTTCATATACAGAAGCACTTCCGCCTATGAAAATCCCCTCCCAGAAGCGCCCTAAACCTGAACCAGCGGCTGGCGATAGCGCGCTCCAGGTTCCCGCCCTCCAGCGTGGGCTGGCCATGCTGGAATTCCTCGCCGGCCTCCCCGAAGGCGCCACGCTTTCAGAGCTGGGAACCGAACTCGATATCTCCATCGCTTCGGTCTTTCGCCTCGCCGGCGGACTTGAGGAGCTGGGCTACATCCGCCGCGACGAACGGACCAAGCGCTTCGCCGTGACGCAAAAGCTGCTCCTGCTCGGCCAGCCACACTCCGGCCGCCGTAGCCTCGTAGAAAGCGCCCTCGAACCCATGCGTCGCATCCTGGCCGCGACAGGCGAAACAACCCAGCTCTGCTGCCTCGCCGAGGCAGATTGCGTGATGCTGGAGCAACTGCCCGCGCTACACCCTTTCAAATACATCGTCGATCTTGGCTCACGCGTGCCCATCCATTGTTGTGCCCCCGGCAAAGCCATGCTCGCCTTTCTCCCCGACGATGTCCTCGACAGTATCCTGCCCCGGCTGAAATTTGAGAAACATACTGAGCGCACCATCCTGAGCCGCGAGGCCCTGCTCGTGGAATTCGAACGCGTCCGCGCCTGTGGTTACGCGCTCGATTGCGGAGAACACTTCGACGGCATCCATTGCGTGGCCGCGCCATTGCTCGATCGGCACGGACACACCATCGCCGCCATCACTATCGCGGGTCCCGCCGCACGCGTCCCCGCCAGCCGCTTCGAAGAGATCGGACGAACGATCATCGCCGCCGCCAACGAAGCTGCCCGACGCTTTCAGGAATAGCACGTGAAGACGCTTCGCCACCTCCTCCTCTGCACTGCGGCCGCGCTGCCATTTGGTGCCGTCCGCGCAGCCGAGACGCCGATCACTCCCGAAGGACGCGAGTTCTTTGAGAATAAGATTCGGCCCGTGCTCGTCGCCGAATGCAACGAATGCCACAGCGCCACCAAGCACAAGGGCGGCCTGCGCCTCGACTACCGCGACGGCTGGAAAAAGGGCGGCGATACCGGTGACGACATCGTACCGGGTGACGCCGCGAAAAGCCTGCTCGTCAAAACGATCCGCCACGAAGATCCCGATCTCAAGATGCCGGCGAAGTCGCCGAAGCTCGACGACAAGATCATCGCTGATTTCGAGAAGTGGATCAACATGGGCGCGCCCGACCCACGCGACCAGCCGCCTGCGGAACAATCTGGCAAACCCGCCTGGCCCGACCTGCTCGCCGCGCGCCGGGGATGGTGGTCGCTCCAGACAGTGCAAAAGCCCGCGGTGCCTGCGGTGAAAAACTCCGCGTGGTCCCCCAATCCCGTCGATCGCTTCCTCCTCGCAAAGATGGAGGAGCACCATCTTTCCCCAGCCGGCGACGCCGATCCACGCACTCTCATCCGCCGTCTCACGTTCGCTCTCACCGGCCTCCCACCCATGCCTGCGGAAGTCGAGGCCTTCGTGGCCGATTCGACCCGCGACCCCCAAGCCGCCGTTTCCCAAGCCACCGACCGCCTCCTCGCTTCGCCGCGTTTCGGCGAACATTGGGCGCGGCACTGGCTCGATCTCGTGCGCTACGCCGAAACCCACGGCAGCGAAGGCGACCCGGAAATCCGCGAGGCCTGGCGCTATCGCGACTACATGATCCGCGCGCTGAACGCCGACGTGCCCGTCGATCAAATCATCCGCGAACATCTCGCCGGCGATCTGCTCGCACATCCGCGCGTGAATGCCGACGGCATCAATGAGTCGATCCTCGGCACCGCGCAATTCCGCCTCGTCGAGCATGGCTTCCAACCGATCGACACGCTCGACGACCAGGTCAAGGCGGTGGACAACCAGATCGACGTGGTGAGCAAGGCCTTCCAAGGGCTCACCGTCTCCTGCGCACGCTGCCACGACCATAAATTCGACGCCATCAGCCAGCGCGACTACTATGCGCTCTACGGCATCTTCGCGAGCTGCCGCCCCGCGCAGGTCACGATCGATACGCCCGAGGTGCAGACGAAAAACCGCGCCCAGCTCGAACAGTTGCATGCACAGATCAAATCCGCGCTGGCCGACGCGTGGCTCAAGTCCGCCGACCAAATTGCCGCCCACCTGCGCGACGCGTCCACCCAAGCGGCGAAATCCCGCGAGGTGGCCGCAAAGATTCACGACCTCGCACAGCGCATCACCGATCTTGAATGGAACGCGCGTCACGCACTCAAGGAGCACGCCCCCACACCCATCGCCGCGCAAAAGCTGCCCGCACCCATCGCCGCCTGGAGCTTCGACAAAGACGCCAGCGACGCCTTCGGCAATCTCAACGGCCACCTCGAAGGCGGCGCGGAAGTGCGCGATGGCCGGCTCATCCTCGACGGTAAGGGCGCTTATTTCCGCACCGATGCGCTGCCGGTCGACCTCGGCGCCAAGACGCTCGAGGCCTGGGTCACGCCCACCACTCTCGACCAGCGCGGCGGCGGTGTGGTCAGCGTGGAGAGCACCGATGTGCATGGCTTTGACTCCATCGTCTTTGCCGAGAAGGAAGCGCGCCGCTGGTACGCCGGCAGCAACTTCGGCGTGCGTAGCGAAAACGTCGGCGGGGCGGAGGAAACCGCGAAAGCCGGCGAACTGATCCACCTGGCCATCGTCTACGGCGCCGACAACAGCATCGCGATCTATCGCAACGGCGTGCCCTACGGCCACAGCTACTCCAAGGCCGAACTGAAGAAATTCGAAGCTGGCAAGGCGAGAGTCCTGCTCGGCCTGCGCCACAAGGGCGCCGGCAGCGGTTTCTTCTCCGGTGAGATCGAGGAGGCCCGCCTCTACGATCGCGCGCTCACGGCCGAGGAGGTCGCCTCTTCCTTCCACGCGGGCGCGGTGCCGGTTATCACCCCTGACCAAGTGATCGCCGCCCTCTCGCCAGAGCAGCGCACGCAACGCGCCGCGCTCGCCTTGGAGATCGAGAAGCTGCGCGCGGAAACCACCGCGAATCCGGCGGCGGAAGCGTGGGCTCAGGCCTTGACCGACGCTGCCACCGATCAGACAAATCCGCTCCATCTGTGGGCGAAGCTCGAGAAGACCAGCGACGCCGATCTCCCCGCCGCCTGGCAAAAGCTCACCGAGCCGTTGCGCACCCGACTGGAAGAAGCCCGCAAGACCAATCGCGAAAACATCAAGGACACCTGGAACCTCGCCGGCGCCGGCTATGGAAAATGGTTTCCCTATGGCCCGGGCCTGACTCCGCAACCGCTCGCCGCGGGCGAATTCTCAATCGAGGCAGACGGTGATCGCGTGCTCAATGGCATCGCGCCCGGCGGCGCGCTGACCAATCGCCTTTCCAACAAGCATACCGGCATTCTTACTTCGCCACGTTTCAAGATCGAGACCGATAGTATCAGCGTGCGTGCCTTTGGCACTGGCGGAGCGATGGCCCGCGTCATCGTCGACAACTACCCCCTGCCCTCGAACCCGATCTTCCCCAAGGCCATCCTGGATAAGAAAGAGCCGGGCTGGGTGCGGCTCGACACCGCTTATCGCAAAGGCAGCTACGCCTATATTGAATTCGCCACGCACGAGGATCTCACGCGCCCGTTGTCGGACAAGAAGGAAAAGGGCAAAGCCAAAGCGGACACCGACGAGCCCTCTTCCTTCGGCGTCGAACAGATCGTCTTCCACGACAGCAAAGATGTCCCGTCGGAGGAAAACTCCGCGCTCTCCCCGCTGCTCGACAGCCCCGCACCGAAGTCCACCACCGAGCTGGCACAGATCTACCATCGCGTCATTACCAACGCAGTCACCGCCTGGCGCCACGATCAACTTACCGAACCCCAACGCATGCTGCTCGACGCGCTCGTCCGTCGCGATGTGCTGCCCGCGACGCTCGCGGAACTCGAGGCCGTACGCCCGCTAGTCACGCAATATCGCCAACTAGAGGCTGAAGTACCGACGCTGCACCACGCCCCCGGCGTGCTCGAGACCGTCGCCTATGATGCGCCGCTCCTGCCGCGCGGCGATCATCTCAAGCCGGGCGAGCCTGTGCCGCGGGCCTATCTCGAAGTCTTCGGCGGGCAGCCCTATCACACCTCGCTCAGCGGACGCCGCGAACTCGCCGACGCGATCACCAATCCACAGAATCCTCTCACCGCCCGCGTGATGGTGAACCGCATCTGGTACTGGCTCTTTGGCCGCGGCATCGTCTCCACGGTCGATAATTTCGGACGCATGGGAGAGAAGCCGACCCATGCCGAGTTGCTCGACTATCTCGCGGCGCACTTCGTGGAGGATGGCTGGTCGATCAAGGACACCATCCGCTATCTCGTGACCACGCGCTCCTTCGCGATGAGCAGCGAGCCCTCGCCCCAGGCGGTGAATACGGACCCCGCCAATGACTGGCTCTCCCACATGCGCGTACGCCGCCTGGAAGCCGAGTCCATCCGGGATTCGATCCTCGCCACCGCCGCTCAACTCGATGACCAGATGTTCGGCAAGCCCGCGGACATCAATGGCGCTCGTCGCAGCATCTATCTACCCATTCGTCGCAACAGCCTGAATGCTTTCCTCCAAACCTTCGACGCGCCCAAGCCTTTCACTACCCTCGGACGCCGCGACGCGACCAACGTCCCCGGGCAATCCCTCACCATGCTCAACTCACTCTTCGTAATCGACGAATCCGCCAAGTGGGCGCGGAAGCTCGTGCAGGACGACAGCGATTGCGCCAACACGCGCGTCAAGCGCATGTTCACCATCGCCTTCGCCCGCCCGCCATCCGACAGCGAACTCGCTGCCGCCTCCCAGTATCTGGACGTCCTCGTCCAGGATCACAGGATCCTCGCGAAGCAAGCGCTGACCAGCATTCCCGTGTGGCAGGACTTCGCACAATCGCTCTTCAATCTCAAGGAATTCATCTACCTCCGCTGAACCCGCCATGAACTACCCACCTCTCTTCCGCAGTCCGCTCACCCGCCGTTCGATGCTCCAGAAATGTTCGCTCGGTTTTGGCTCCCTCGCGCTTGCCGGGTTGCTCGCGGACAAGGGCTACGGCGCGCTCGCGGGCGACATCAAGCCTCCCGGCCCACACTTCAAGCCACGGGCGAAGCGCGTGATCTTTTGCTACATGAGCGGCGGCGTGTCGCATGTGGATTCGTTCGACCCCAAGCCCGAGCTCGCGAAGCGCCAGGGCAAGCCGATGCCCGTGCCGGTGAAGCCGACGATGTTCAACAACAACGGCAACATCATGGGTTCGCCGTGGGAGTTCAAGCATCGCGGGCAAAGCGGTCTCGAAATCAGCGAACTCTTCCCCCACATCGCAGAACACGCCGACAGCATCGCCGTGATCCGCTCAATGACGAGCAAGGTCAACGAGCACGCGCAGGGCAACTACTTCGCGCACACTGGCTTTCCTTTCATGGGCCACCCGAGCGCCGGTGCCTGGGTGAGCTACGGTCTCGGCACCGAAAACAAAGACCTGCCCGGCTTCATCGTCCTCCAGAGCGGCGGCGCCACGCCTCCGCACGGCGGCGTGGGCGTCTTCAGCAATGGCTATCTCCCCGGCCAGCACCAGGCCTCAATCTTGAAAGCGGACGGCGATGAAGCGCTGCCAAACATCAAGCCGCGCGAGAGCGATACTATTCAGCGGCAGCGGCTCAACTTCATCAAGGGCATGGATGATCAGTTTCTGCGCGAAGCCTCCGAACCGCAGGTCGAGGCCGCGATCAAGAACTACGAAACCGCATATCGCATGCAGACCGCCGTGCCCGAGCTGTGCGACATCCGCGGGGAGAGCGAAGCGACGAAGAAACTCTACGGTCTCGACAATTCGGAGGCCAACAAGGCGGCCTATGGCCGGCAGTGCCTCGTGGCCCGGCGACTCATCGAGCGCGGCGTGCGCTTCGTGGAGCTGAGCTGCCTTTCGCAGAACATCGGCGCCGGCCAGGCCGCGAATCCGTGGGACCAGCACGGCAAATTGAAAGAGGGCCACGGGGCGATGGCCAACCAAGTGGACCAAGGCATCGCCGCGCTCATCACCGATCTGAAGCAACGCGGGCTGTTCGAGGACACACTCATCCTCTTCAGCGGCGAATTCGGCCGCACGCCATTCTCGCAAGGCAGCGACGGGCGCGACCACAACCCCACCGGCTTCAGCGCGTGGATCGCCGGCGGCGGCGTGCGCGGCGGCACCGCCTACGGCGCGACCGACGATCTCGGCTACTACGCGGTCGAGAAGGTCGCCACCTTCTACGACTTCTACGCTACCATCCTGCACCTGCTGGGCATCGATCACGAAAAGCTCACCTACCGCTTCGGCGGCCGCGACTTCCGCCTCACCGACGTGCATGGCAACGTGATCAAGGAAATCGTCGCGTAGGGTCGACGACAACTGAGCAATGGCGGTCGCAATAGGAGATGGCCTTCGCGCCATCTTCGGGCTAAGCAATTCGCCCCCTCAGAATCATCCCCTCCACATGAAAGCCGTCCCTTCCCCGCAAATCGTCGCCGCGCTCCTGTGCGCTCTTTTCTCGCCGCTGGCCTTGCGCGCGGAGCCGCAATGGATCTGGAGCCAGAAACGTGCGGTCGACAAGGAGAAGGAAATCTTTCGCCAGAAGTTCACGGTCGTGGGAGAGATCAAATCGGCGACCCTCGCGCTCACTTGCGACAACGCCGCGACGGCCACGCTCAACGGCCAGAAGGTCCTCGAGAATCCGGATTGGGATCAGCCTTCGCGCGCCGAGGTCGCCAAGAGCCTGCACCCCGGCGAAAACGAACTCGTGATCGAAGGACGCAACAACACCGGCGCCGCGGCCCTGCTCGCCTCGCTGACAATCGTAACCGCTGACGGCAAGAAACAACTCGTCGAAACGGGACCGGACTGGGAAACCGCCAAGCCGGGGACGACCGAGTTTCATCCGGTTGTCATCATCGCGAAGTATGGCGACAAACCGTGGGGTCCAATCTTCGATCACCCAGCCAAGGCCCGCGCCGTGGCCGCGGCTGCCGCTCAAGCCGTGGCCGATCCAGCCACGCTCACCGTCCCGCCGGGCTTCAAGGTCGAGCTGCTCTACACCGTCCCCAAGGACACGCAAGGCTCGTGGGTTTCGCTGACCGTCGATCCCAAGGGCCGGCTCATTGCGAGCGATCAGTACGGCGGCCTCTACCGTCTCACGGTGCCGCCGTTGGGCAGCAACGAGGGCACCAAAGTCGAAGCACTTCCCGCGAAGATCGGTGGGGCGCACGGACTCCTCTTTGCCAACAACAGCCTCTACGTGATGGTCGACGAAGGCAAAGTCCCCAACCCGCGCGACCAGGGCCTGTGGCGCCTGAAATATCGGGCGAGCGACGACTCGTTCGACGAACCGGTGCTGCTGCGCAAGATTCCCGGCAGCGGCGAGCACGGCCCGCACAGCATCCAGCTCGGCCCGGATGGCAAGACGATCTATTTTTGCGCCGGCAACCACAGCAAGCTCCCGGAAAACATGGAGCTATCGCGCGCCGCGCACGCCTGGGATGAGGACCAGCTTCTCCCGCGCTTGTGGGACGCGAATGGCCACGCCAAGGGCATTATCGCGCCGGGCGGCTACATCGCGCGCACTGATCCCGAGGGCAAAACCATCGAGATGTTCACCGCCGGTTTCCGCAACGAGTTCGACTTCGCCTTCGACGCCAATGGCGAGATCTTCAGCTACGACGCGGACATGGAATGGGACATCGGCTCGCCGTGGTATCGTCCTACGCGCATCTGCCACGCCACGAGCGGCGGCGACTTTGGGTGGCGCAGCGGCAGTGGCAAGTGGCCCGTCTATTATCCCGATAGCCTGCCGCCGGTCGTGGATATCGGCCCCGGCTCGCCGACCGGCGCAGTCTTCGGCACCGGCGCGAAGTTTCCCGCGAAATATCAGCGCGCCTTCTTCGGACTGGATTGGACCTACGGCACGCTCTACGCCATTCATTTCATACCCGACGGCGCGAGTTTCCGCGGGGAGAAGGAAGAGTTCGTCGCCGGCAAGCCACTGCCCTTGACGGACGCGATCATTCGTCCGCAGGACGGCGCGATGTACTTCACGGTCGGCGGACGCAAGACGCAGTCCGGTCTTTTCCGCGTGACCTATATCGGTAAGGAAAGCACCGCCCCCGTCGCCGCACTCCCTCCGACCCCGGAAGCGAATCTGCGGCGCGAGCTGGAGAAACTGCACGACCAGGGCGCCGGCCCGGAAGCCATCGAGAAAGCGTGGCCGCACCTCGGCGACAAGGATCGCTTCGTGCGGTTCGCCGCGCGCGTGGCCATCGAGCGCCAGCCCGCGGACAAATGGGCGGAGCGCGCGCTCGCCGAAAAGAACCCGCAAGCGGCCCTCGAAGCGCTCGTCGCGCTCTCCCGCGCCGGCCGCAGTGCCAAGGCCACCGAGGCTTCGCTCGCCGAGGCGCAGAAGAAGACCGGCATCTCGTCCGGCCCCGTGCTACCGACCCTGCCGGAAGATGCCGCGCTCCAAAAACGCGTGCTCGAAGCCCTCGGTCACCTCGACTTCCAGAAGCTCGACAGCCCCCAGCGCTTCGCTCTCCTCCGCGCTTACGCGCTGTGCTTCACACGCTTTGGCAAGCCCGCGCCGGAAGTCTGCGCGCCGGTTGCGGCGAAGTTCGACCCGCTCTTTCCGCAAGCCGATCCTTACCTGAACCGCGAGCTGGTCACCCTGCTCACCTTTGTCGATTCCCGCAGCATCGTGGCCAAGACCGTGCCGCTGCTTGACACCACACCCGATGTCGGCGGGGCTATCGCCACCGACTCCGTGCTCGCGCGCAACGAAGGCTACGCCAGCGCGGTCAACAGCGTGAGCAACAGCCGCCCCAACCGCCAGGCCATCGCCTACGTCTGCGCGCTGCGCAATGCCCGCGTCGGCTGGACGCCGGAATTGCGCAAGGCGTACTTCGGTTGGTTCCCGCGCACTCACGAATGGCATGGCGGCAACAGCTTCACGAAATTCCTCGAGAACATGCGCACCGAGGCGCTGGCGAACTTCGTCCCGGACGCCGAGCGTGCCTCGCTCGATGAGCTCTCGAAGCAGGCGCCACCCCCGCCGCCGGCCAATTACGTCGCACCGAAAGGACCCGGCCGGATCTACACCGTGGATGAAGCGGTCGCCTTCGCGCAGGGGGGCCTGAAGGGCCGGAGCTTCGAGCAGGGCAAGGCGATGTTCACCTCCACGCTGTGCATCCGCTGCCATCATTTTAATGGCGAAGGCGGCAACGTCGGCCCGGATATTTCCGGCGCGGGCAATCGCTACACGCTGCGCGACTTGCTGGAAAACATCATCGAGCCGTCGAAGGTCATCAGCGATCAATACGGCACCGACCAGCTCGAGCTGAAGGATGGCAGCACCGTCATCGGCCGGGTGGTCGTCGAGGACAAAGACAAGCTCTCCGTGATGACCAGCGCACTCGCCCCGGAGGTTCTCACCCCGGTGAGCACCGGCGAGGTGAAATCGCGCAAGCCGTATCCTGTCTCGATGATGCCAGTCGGCCTCGTCAACGCGCTCAACCGCGACGAACTGCTCGACCTGCTCGCCTACATCCAGTCGGGCGGCAATCCGAACGACAAGGCTTTCGCACGGTAGCGCAACCGCATCCCGGCGCGTGGGGACACGCGCCCTACAACTGTCACCGCACAGCAACGCCACATCCGGACGGACCAGATGTGGCGTTGATGAAAGTGCGGAGGAACCGCGAAAGGCTTACTTGGCCTTCTTCTCTCCGTGGGCGGAGAATTCTTCGAGGGACAGGAAGCCGTCGTTATCCTTGTCCTTCTTCTTGAAGAACTCTTCGGCCTTGGCTGGATCCTTCTTGCCAGCGGGGCCGGCCTTGAATTCGTCGAGGCTGATCTTGCCGTCGCCATTCGTGTCGAGCTTCTTGAATACTTCCGCCGGGTCACGCTTCGGCTTGGCGGCATCGCCGGCCGCAGGAGCCGCGGGAGCAGCAGGCGCCGCTGGCTTGTCGTCGGCCAGGGCCAGAGTCGTGCCGACCGCGAGGAGGGCGAGGATGGAGGTGATGGATTTCATGATGTTACGTAGGTTACTGGTTGTTTTGTTTTGGTAATCCTCAGCCGACTCATCTGGTCGTGTGGCCGAAGCTGGGAATGTTTGAACGCCGTGTTTCGACGCGAGTTGCTCAGAGAAATTCAGATTCTCCCGATTTAGGCGAAAATCCCCTTGGCCACCGCCCCGTGCACGTCCGTGAGGCGAAAATCGCGACCCGCATACCGATACGTAAGTTTCTCGTGATCAAGACCTAGCAGCGAAAGAAGCGTGGCGTGCAAGTCGTGCACGTGCGTCGGATCCTCGACCGCCCGGTAACCGTAATCGTCTGTCCCGCCGTAGCTTAGACCGCCTTTTACCCCGCCCCCGGCCAGCCACATCGTATAGCCCTTGGCATTGTGATCGCGACCGTCCGGCTTGCGGCTGTCCGGCGTGCGCCCAAACTCGCCGCCCCACATCACGATCGTGTCCTTCAACAACCCGCGTTGTTTCAAGTCCGTAAGCAGCGCGGCGATCGGCTGATCCGTCGCCGCGGAACTGCCCACGATCCGCGTGTGCAGATTCGTGTGGTGGTCCCAGCCTCCATGGCAGACTTCGATGAAGCGCACCCCCGCCTCGGCAAAGCGCCGCGCCATGAGGCACTGCCGGCCGAAGTCGTTCGTCGCGCCGGCGCCGATGCCATACATAGCCAGCGTGGCCGGTGTTTCCTTCGAGAGATCCATGACCTTCGGTAGTTCGCCCTGCATGCGAAAGGCCAGCTCGTAAGACTCGATCACGCCTTCCACCTCGGCGTTTCCCGTCGAGGTGAGCAGCTCGCGATTCATTGCCTGCACCAGGTCGAGTTGCTTCCGCTGGAGGGCGTTCGGCAGATCGGGATTTTGCAAGTTCCCGATGCCCGTCATGCTCCCTTCTTCCCGTTGCGCGCCGATGCGCGTGCCCTGATACACGGCGGGCAAAAACGAGCTGCCGTAATTCACCGCGCCAAATTGCAGTGGCGGGCTCACCGTCACGAAGCCCGGAAGATTCTCATTCTCCGTCCCGAGCCCATAGAGCGCCCATGCGCCCATGCTCGGGCGCACAAATTGCGAGCTGCCCGTGTGTAACTGCACGAACGCCTGCGCATGATTCGGAATATCGGTGTGCATTCCGCGGAGCAGGCACAAATCATCCGCGTGTTCCGCCACTTTCGGAAACAGCTCCGAGATCGACAGCCCGCTCTGCCCGTGCTGCGAGAACTTGAACGGTGACCCGAAGAGATGCGAGCCGCCGCCCTTGGCCACGCCGGGCTTGCCGTTGTCCGCGGCGAGTTGCGGCTTGTAATCGAAAGTATCCATGTGCGCCGGACCGCCTTGCATGCAGAGGAAGATCACGCGTTTCGCGCGCGCCGGAAAATGCGGCGCCTTTTGCGCGAGCGGATTGCCGCTCTCGGCGGCACCGGCGAGCATCCCTTTCAAAGCCAGCCAGCCGAAGCCGGCGGAAACCGTGCGCAGCAAATCGCGGCGGGTCATCGTGGGCGGCAGCACGCCGCGGCAGTCGTAGGGTCGGAGGTTCATGGGATGGGATTATTTGAGATAACGGAATTCAGCACAGGCGAAGAGCGCCTGACAAAAGGTGCTCCAGGACAGCAGGGCGGCGTCGTCCACCTTGCCGGCCTTCACCGGCAGCAGCCCGCGGCCCTCACTCAAGAGATACTGCTCCGCCCGCGTGCGTTCGGCGTCGCTCGGCGGCCGGCCGAGGGCGTATTCGTAGGCTAGGACGATGCGTTGCGCGTGCGGCAGCGGCTGGGCGAGGATGCGTTTCGCCATGGCGGTGGATTGATCGCGGACG
>NZ_JBDUCX010000209.1:0-12057 GCF_040003245.1 Chthoniobacter sp. | reverse complement strand
GCCGGCATCACCAAAGTCTTCGGTGTCCAGCGACTCGATTACGCGGTCATGGTCGCCGCCTTCGTCATCGGCGTGTCCGTCTTTTTCCAAGTGGGTGTCCTCCTCCTCGGTCCGGTCGTCTTCGCCCTGGCGCGCGAAACGAAGACGCCCATCCTGCGAGTCGGGCTGCCTCTCGCCGCGGGCCTCTCCACGGCGCACGGCCTCATCCCGCCGCACCCGGGGCCGCTCATGGCCATCAGCATCCTCCACGCCGATATCGGCAAGACGATCCTCTGGTCGCTGTTCGTGGTGGGACCACCCGTCGCCCTCGTGACCGGGCCCTTTCTCGCCCGCCGCGTCTCGCCGCACGTCCCACTGGAACTCGCGGGCCTCGGCGCCACCGCCGTCGCCAAGCCCAGCGCCCCGCGCACCCCGAGCTTCGCCATCAGCCTCTTCACCATCATGCTGCCGGTGCTGCTCATGCTGGTCGCAACCGCCGGGTCGCTGATCTGGAAGGAAGAGCTTTATCCCGTCGGCACCTGGCAGGGCAGCATGCGCATTTGGACCGCCTTTATCGGCAATGCCAACGTCGCGATGCTCATCGCCGTGCTCGTCTCCTTCCTCACCTTCGGCCTTTCCTGCGGACTCAACGGGAAACAGATCCTCAAGTTCTCCGAGGACTGCCTCGCGCCGGCCTCCGGCGTCATGCTCGTCATCGCCGCCGGCGGCGGCTTCAGCCGGGTGCTCAACGCGTCCGGGGTCGGCGACGCCCTCGCCGCGCTCGGCTCGAGCATGCACCTCTCGCCCCTGCTGCTCGGCTGGCTCATCGCCGGCATGATGCGCGTGGCCGTCGGCTCCGCCACCGTCTCGGTCACCACCGCCGCCAGCATCATGCTGCCCATCGTCAATGCCGATCCGCACATCAACAAGGAATTGCTCGTCCTCGCCATGGGCGCCGGCTCGCTCGTCCTTTCCCACGTCAACGACGGCGGCTTCTGGCTGGTGAAGGAATACTTCGGCATGGACATCCCGCAGACGCTCAAGACCTGGACCGTGGTCGAAACCGGCATCGCCGTCATGTCAATCACCCTCATCCTGATCGCTAACGCGGTGGTAGCCTAAGGGGAGCCTATCGCCATAAAGTGGCATCAAGCCATCGCCGCCCAGGCCCCCGTTGCGCCTCAGGCGGCCAAAAAAAAGCACCTTGACTAGGCTTTACCCGCCTTGACTGGGCTTGACTGGTCTCGGCTTACTCTGAAGCCGCTATCGACAAATCAAGGCTGATCGCAGGTAAATCCAAGCCAGCCAACCAACCTTATTAATGCATTTCATTTGCATTAAATCTTCAGCCCATTCGTCTATCAAAGAGCCTCTCGCGCCCTTCCGAGCCAAAGCCGATATTTGGGACGCACCTGACGCACCTACCAAACTTCCATCCACCCGCACACTTGTATACTATGCGCCCGGAAAAAGCAAGCAAAAAGCGCACAAGGAGAGCAGAAAAACGCCGCGACACCTTCCTGAGAGTTCTGGAGCGTTCGGCTTGCACCCGCGCGCAAATTCTCGAAAGTGCCCGGCTTCATGTCCGGTCTCGAAATTCTCGCTCTTGTCGTCTCGGCCACGGCTGCCGGGGCGATCAATGCCATCGCGGGGGGCGGCACTTTACTGACCTTTCCCACGCTGCTGCTCTGCGGCACGCCGCCGATCATCGCCAATGCCACCAGCACCCTGGCGCTGGTCATCGGCACGGCGGGCAGCATCTTTGGCTTTCGCCAGGAGATCGCGGCGGTGAAGACGTGGCTGGTGCGGTTTGTGCCGGTGAGCCTGGCCGGGGGCTGGCTGGGGAGCTGGCTGCTCACCCACACCAGCGACCAATTCTTCGCGCGGCTGGTGCCGTTCCTCATCCTTTTTGCCACGGTGCTTTTCCTCGCGCAGAATGCGTTCCGGAAGTTTTCCCGGCGCGATACGGCGGCACCGGACACGGCTCATCGCGGAGTCTGGGTCGCGGTGGTCTTCCAGTTCGCCGTGGCGGTGTATGGCGGATACTTCGGTGCGGGGATCGGCATTCTCATGCTAGCCTCGCTCGGTTTCCTGGGGCTGTCCGACATTCACGAGATGAATGCGCTGAAGAATATCCTCGGCTCCCTGATCAACCTCGTGGCTGCCACCGTTTTCACCTATAGCGGTCTCATCGATTGGACGAAGATGGAGATCATGACCGTCGGCGCCCTCGCGGGTTACTGGCTCGGGGCGCACTACTCGAAACGGCTGCCGCAACAGAGCGTGCGCCGGCTGATTACCGTTATCGGTTTCGTGATGTCGGCGGTGACGTTTTGGAAGCAGTTTCGGTAAGCGCGCCCGCGAAGATTGCGAAATTAGCGGGGAAGACTGGCCGGCGGAGAAGCCTGGGATGGCAGCGGCGGCCTGGCGGCTGGCCAGCCTTTCGTCCATTGCTCCATGAGTTTCTTCACGAGCTCAGCGTTGGCGGGATCTTTGGCGATATTGATGTTTTCCTGCGGATCGGTCTGGTGATCGTAGAGCTCGATGGCGTCGACCTTGGTGTGGTCGTTGCGGCCCACCCACGCGGTGAATCGATACCGGTCGGTGCGCATGGTGTAACCCATGAGCTGCCCCGCACCGGTTTTACCGCCACTGCGCGGATACTGGCTAAAGGCCGCCGTCTTCCAAGGGCGCTGCGGATCGTCGAGCAACGGCCGGGCGCTGGTGCCTTCGAGGTGAGCGGGCAACGACAGGCCTAGGAGGTCGCACAAGGTGGGATAGATATCCACGAATTCCACCAGCGCGTCGGTGTGTGCGCCCGGATGTTTCATACCCGGCGCAGACACGATGAGCGGCGCGTTCACGTCGTTCTCGACGTTGGTGTGTTTGCCCCACGCCGCGTGCTCCCCGAGTTTCCAACCGTGGTCACCCCAGAGGACGATGATGGTGTTCTTCCGCAGCCCGAGACGGTCGAGTTCCGCCAGGACCTTGCCGACCTGCGCATCGGTGTAACTCACCCCGGCAAAGTAAGCCTGCTTCAGCTTGTGCTGAACGTCATCGGGAACGGGACCTTCGGGCGGCACGCCCTTGTAAGCGCGAAACTCGCCATCGTTTGGATTGATGGCGTACTCGGGGGCGTCCTTGGGGAGATAGGGATTTGGCGCGAGGGCAATCTTTGCGGGGTCATATAGGTTCCAGTATTTTTTCGGCGCGACCCAGGGGAGATGCGGCTTGATGAATCCGACGGCGAGGAAGAACGGCTGCCCTTTCCCGCTGAGTTCCCGCAGTGCTGTCACGGCGAGATCGGCCGCCTTGCCATCGGTGTAAGTGTTGTCCGGCACGTCCACGCTTTCGTAGATTGGGCCACGCGTATTGGCCTTGCCCCCTTCTCCATCGCCCGCCTTCTTGCCCTTTTTGCCAGAAGCTGCCGCGGCCACTGCCTTGCTCCCCGGCACAGTGTAGGACTCCGGAGCCGCGCCGCGGTTATCCCCTTTCGTACCGTCGGGTTCGCCCGCGACCTTTTCCTGGCTCAAGGCGACATTTTCCGGCAGTGCGTAGACGGGCGCCTTGGGATTCTGCCACGGCACGGACCACGTCGGTTCGTCGTTGTAACCGCCATGGTAGATCTTCCCCATGCCCTGGACGAAATAACCGTTCTGCTTGAAATGCTGGCCGAGCGTCACGACATCCGGCAGAGCCACGCGAAAGTGCGTGACCAGATCCCACACCTTGGAAGTGTCGGGCCGCACGCCAGTCATCACCACCGTGCGCGAGGGCGAACACACCGCCTGCTGGCAGTAGGCGCGATTGAAGACCAGGCCCGCCTGCGCGAGCCGGTCGATGTTGGGACTTCGGATGTAATCCTTGCCATAACATCCGAGTTCCGGCCGCAAGTCATCGACCGCGATAAAGAGGACATTCGGCCGGGTTGATGGCGCGGTATCCACCGCGGACAACGTGGCGGTGGCGAGGGTGAAGAAGGCAAGGACGAGTGTGTGGCGGGAGGTTCTCATGGGGGGAAAAGTTTCGCGGAAGCGCGATGGGCTCCGCTTCGGGGAAGAAGGCCGGCGGCCCGGGATCACTGGTCCGGCGGGTTGGCGTTCTGGCTGTTGGTGGCGGGCGCGGCGGCGGGGGCGGTGCCCTTCTTCTTCGCTTTCTTTTCGGCCTTGTTGGCGTGCTTGCCGGAGCCATCGCCCGGATCGACCTTGCCACCGCCGGGATTGAGCTGATCGAGCACAGCCTGCAGCCGCGCGCGAGCGGCCACGGCGGCGTCATCGCCCACCGAGGAGGCGACGAGCTTTTCCTCAAAGGGCGCACCGCGCATATCGTAAAGCTCCGCCGCTTCGTTCAGTTTCCACGCGGGATCGCGATCGTACCAATGCGTGCCGAGTTCGACAAAAATCCAACTGCGCGGCCAGTTATCGGATTTGCCGAGCAATTGCGGGGCGAAGTCTTTGCCATCGATCGTCAATCCCGCGGGCAGCGTGGCCCCGGCGATTTCCGCCAGCGTGGGAAAGAAGTCGCTGAGATCGATGAGACTCTCCGCGACCCGTCCCTGTGGCACGCGGCCCGGCCAGGTGGCAAAGCACGGGACCAGCGCGCCGCATTCCAGCATCGTGCCCTTGTGGCCGGAGAGCGCCTTGCCATTCACCGTCGCGCGTGCCGCATACGCCGGGGCGGTCCCGTTGTCGCCGGAGAAAACGATGAGGGTTTTCTCGCGCAGGTGCAGCCGGTCGAGCTCGGCCACGAGCCGGCCGACGAGTTTATCCATGTAGGTGACGTTGTCGGCGTAGAAATCCTTGCTATCGGGCGCGCTGTCGGGCGTGCGCAGGATCTCGGCGTGCACGTGCGACATGGCGTAATAGAGGTAGAATGGCTTGTCCTGGTGGCGTTGGATGAAATCGATGGCAAAGGTTTGCATGCGATCGGGGAGGTATTCCCCATCGTGCAGGGGCGTTTCCTTGCCATTGAGCGTGTAGGTTTCCGCGCCGTGTTGCGTATTCCAATACTTCCCGCTGCCCTGGAAACGCAGGTATTCGTCGAAGCCCCAATCGGCGGGCTGGAGCGGCAACTGACTCCACTTGCCCACCATCGCTGTGGCGTAGCCGGCGGGCTTGAGGACGCGAGGCATCATGGTTTCATTCGCCGGCTTGAGCAGCGGGCCACTATCGTTGCCGGTCATGCCGGTGTGAAAGGCGTAACGACCGGTCATGAGCAGCGCGCGTGTCGGGCCGCAAAGCGGGCAGGCGTAGCAATGGGTGAAACGCGTGCCGCTCTGCGCGAGGGCGTCGATCTGCGGCGTCCGAAAATGATCGGCTCCATAACAGCTCACCGCGCCAATGCCGAGATCATCCGCGAGAATGTAGATGATGTTGGGCTTCGAGGGGGCCGGCGTTTCGGCAGCACGGCCCGCACCCGGGAAAAGGAGCAGCAGGGCGGCGAGGACGAAGAGGGGGATGCGGTTTTTCATATTGGGGGGAGCGCGCGGGAATTGCCGCGTTGCGTGTTTATACGGCTATTAACAACGGGGCGACGACCAATCCGGACAATCTTTTTTTGCCGATCCGGTGGACGGCCAGTTTTTCGAAGGACGCGAACCTAGTGAAACACCGAACGCACCGCCTCGTGGACCAGCGCCCAGTCGACGTTCTCCACCTGCTGCCAGGCCCCTACGGTGGTCGGCAGCACGAAGACGTTTTTCCCGTCGCGGAATTTTTTGTCCATCTGCATGGCGCGGACGACGCGGTCGAACAGGCCCGGCTGATCGGCGAAAGAGATCGGCAACCCGGCGCGCTCGATGAGCGGTTGCAAGCGCTCCAGGAATGCCGGTGCGCAAACGCCGAGCTTCACCGCCAGGCGCGTGGCGGCGATCATCCCGATGGCGATGGCTTCCCCGTGCGTCAGCGCGTATTCGGCGCTCAGTTCCAAGGCGTGTCCGATGGTGTGGCCGAAGTTGAGCACATTGCGGATGCCTTTCTTGTCGAACTCGTCCTGCTCGACCACGCGCGCCTTCAAGGCCACGCATTGCGCGACGATATCCGTGAGCACCGCCGGCTCCCGCGCCAGCAGCTTCTCCAGGTCCTCGCCTTCGAGCTGATCGAAGAGCGACGCGGAGCACACCGCGCCGTACTTGATCACTTCGCTCGTCCCGCTGCGCACCTCGCGCGGATCGAGCGTGCGGAGCAACTCCAGGTCGCACACCACCAGCCGGGGCTGATTGAAAATGCCCATGATGTTTTTCACTCCGCCGAAATTCACCGCGACCTTGCCGCCCACGCTCGAGTCCACCGCCGCCAGTAGCGTGGTAGGAATCTGCACAAACGGCACGCCCCGGCGAAATACGCCCGCGGCAAATCCACCGAGATCGCCGACCACTCCACCCCCGAGCAAAATGACCAGCGGCACCGAACCCGTATCCGGAAAAGCCGCCAGCAAAGCCGCGCAGGTGCCGGAGAATTCATCCCAGTTCTTCCCTTCCTCACTGGTCGGAATCTCATGCCTCACCATGCGGCGGAAATCCGCCGCCTCCAGCGCCGCCCGCACGGACTCGAAATACAGCCCGCCCACTTGCGGGTTGGTGATGACGAACGCATCCGTCTGTCGCAGCCCGTGCGCCCGCAGCGTTTTCCCGAGCGTGGCCAGCAATCCGCTGCCGATCACAATCGGATAGCTGCGCGGGCCAAGGTCGACTTCGATGCGGGCGGAATTCATGAGAGGGCGAAATAGTGCCTGCGTCATTTTCCGACGCGAGCGCAAATTCGCCCACGGGAAGCACCCGAAGAATTTAACCGCAGAGGCGCAGAGGCGCGGAGAAAAGCAGAGGAACAGGTAACCAATCATTTCCTGAGCGACTTTCTCCAAATTCTCCGCGCCGCTGCGCCTCCGCGGTTAAAATCCCCACCGCCTAGACACTTGCACACCCGCCCGGGCCGTCGCATGATTCGCCCCCTTTTTTATGAATCACCCGCCCGCCCTGCTCCGCTCGCTGGCCGAGAAAATCGGCACGCCCTACTGGCTCTACGACGCCCGCGTCATCCGCCAGCGGATCGCCGACATCCAGTTCCTCACGGATACCGATGGGGTGCAGGCGCGCTTTGCGATGAAGGCCTGCCCAAGCACCAAGGTGCTGCGCGAGATGAAGAAGGCAGGCATCTGGATCGACGCCGTCTCGGGCAATGAAGTGCTGCGTGCGCTGCGCGCCGGGCACGCGGGTGGACACACGCCACCAGCCATCTGCCTGACGTGCGATGTCTTCCGGGACAACGCGCTGCCGGTGCTGCTGGAGCATGGCATCCTGCCGAATATCGGCTCGCCCGGCCAGATCGCCGACCTCACGCGCGCCGGTTACACCGGGCCCATTTCCATCCGCATCAATCCCGGCTTCGGTCACGGCCATGTGAACTCCTGCGACACCGGCGGCCCGAGCTCGAAGCACGGCATCTGGATCGACGACTTGCTCACCACCAAGGAGTTGGCGGACAAAGCCGGGCTCGAGATCACGATGCTGCACGCCCACATCGGCAGCGGGCCGCAGTTCCAGGAATTGCACGACAACCTCACGCGCCTCGCCGCGGAATTCGTGGAGTTGCTGAAGAAGTTTCCGAAGGTCAACGCCATCAACCTCGGCGGCGGCATCCCGCATAATTACAAGGACCACGGGGCGCAGGTGCCGATCGAGCCCCTGCACGACCTCTTCGTTTCCTGCCACCAACGCCTGGTGGCCAAGGCGCGCCGCGACCTGCGGCTGGAGATCGAGCCGGGCCGCTACTATGTGGCGCCGGGCTGCACCCTGGTCGCGCGCGTGACCGATGTGAAGCAGACGCGCAGCAATGAAAAGGGCAGCGGCGCAACCTTCGCCATGGTCGACGCGGGTTTTGTCGATCTCGTCCGTCCGGCGATGTACGGCAGCTATCACGCCATCGATATCGTGGGCAAAGACGACGAAGACCCGAACGTGCCGCGCGAGCCCATCGTGGTGGCCGGGCCGCTCTGCGAAAGCGGGGACATCTTCACCCGCGACGACCGCGAACTGCTCGCCCCCCGCCTCCTGCCCCGGCCCGTACCAGGCGACCTGCTCACCCTGCGCGACGCTGGCGCCTACGGCTACGCCATGGCTAGCAATTACAACTCCATCGGCCGCGCTCCGCAGCTCTGGCTGGAGGAGGATGGGAGCGTGGAAATCATCTCGCGCCGCGAGACAATCGACGACCTGCTCAAGGCCGAAACGAGCGAACCGCTGCAATAGATTGCCACAGCCAACAGAAGCGATATAACCGTTGCAAAGTGTAACTATGAAATCCTCTTTTGCCTGTTTGATCCCCCTCTCGTTAATCCTCCTTAGCTCGTGCGCTTCCGTGAGCGTCAAAGGCGAACAGCGCACGGCCGCCAAACCGGCGCAGAAACCGGCCACGATCTACGTGGCGGATTTCGACACGACCAAGGGCGAATACAAGATCGTCGGCGCGGAAAACAAGGACCCCGAGACCTTCAAGAAAAAGATCGCAGGGCTGCTCACGACGTACACCGTCAAAGGCGTGAGCGATCACGTGGTCCCGGCCCAACAGGCGGCTTCCGTGAAGGGATTGCCGAAGAGCGGCTGGCTCGTCACCGGGGAGTTTGTTCGCGTCTGCACCGGCAGCCGCCTGCTCCGCGCGGGCGTCGGCCTGGGCGCCGGCGGATCCAAGATGGAAACACGCGTTTCGGTGATCGACCTCGCAGGCAACGGCAAGCCTTTCCTGACTTTTGAAACCACCGGCGGCAGCAACGCCATGCCGGGCTTGCTCGAAAGCAGTGGCCCGGGCAGTGCCGTCATTAGCATGGCGACGCAGTCCATGATGGGGGTCACCGATGACGCCGCCCGCACCTCGCGAATGATCGCCGGCGAACTGAATACTTACATGGTGGAGCGTGGATGGCTGTCCAAGGACAAGAAATATTCCGTGAAAAAGCTGGGCGACTATCAGCTCATTCACGAGCAGTACTTCCACTAAGTGCCGCGGATAGCGCCGGCGTATTGAAAGTGCGCCGGAAGCTTGGTCGGAGGACCAAGCTCCCGGCGTAAAAGACTGCCCGACTAACCGCCGTGGGCCTTCTTGGCGGCCGGCGTCATGACGGAACCATCGTTCCCGACTACGTCGCCGTTTTTCAGCGTCACGGTCTTGCCCTTTTTGTCGGTGACGGTGCCGCCGAAGCAGACCTTGCAACCGTTCGCCAGCGTGACGTCCTTGGTCATCGGAGACAGTTTCATCATCTTGCCACCATACATGATGTACATGGGATCGGGACCCGCCATGACGGAGGAGCCGAGACAGAGCATGGCAGTCAGAGCGAGGGCCACGCGCGTTACTTTCGAAGTTTTGGTAATCATATGTTCTGTTTTTCGTTTATGCAGTTGTTTGTGGACTTACGTACCACGCTACGGGGGAGACGAACTAACACCTGATTTGATTGCAGGCAGGGCGCCCCTCGCAAGACGATAATTGCGTGCCGGATTGAAACCACTCCACACCGCCCGCCTGGCGCTTCATAGAACACCCTACAGGCCAATATGTTACAAGGCGCCATCCCAGCGCGACGATCTCGATGTGCCGGGCAGCGGCAACGGTCGTTTTAGGGGCGCACCTTTTCCGTGGCGGCCGGCACTGGCACGGCCCGGTCCAACGCCCAAAAGACGCCGTTGAGCAGAAGCTTCCGAAATTGGGGAATGGCGAAATCCTCCGCGGCGCCGAGGGACGTGTAAAAGACCCGCCGACCGTCCTTCGCGTTGACCCACGCGATCGGCTCGACCTCGGGCCGCGAGGCCATCCGCGCGGTGATCAACGGCGTGACCCACGAGGCTACGCCGGGGTTCTTGTAAAGGTGCGAAGGCACGGCAAACTCCTCCGGGCCGATGCCCGCCAGCACCGGGTGCTGGGCCTGCGCGGGAACGGTCTTCGCCCACGTTTCGATCCCGTGCCCGTAGTGGTCGCTGTAGTTCCCGCCGAGGATTTCATGATCAAATTCCGGCCAGTCCGCGTAGCCCGCGGGCGGCTTCGCATTCTTATCGCGCAGCGCGAAGGCATGGCTCGCGGTGCGAATGCCGACAACCGCCTTGCCCGCCGCGATGTGCGCGCGAATCGCCGCCATGGCGGCTACCGACGGTGTGTGTCGGCGGACGCTGATGAAGAGCAGATCGGCGTCTTTCAGCGCGTCGATGTTCGGAAAGTCGTTGCTGTCGTCCGCCGGGAGAATCGAGAAGGTACACTGCACGCCACGCGGCTCGAGTTCCGCCTTCGCAAACTCGGGCACCGTCGTCTTGGTCGCGTACTCCGGCTCGCCGATGAGGAAAAAGGCGTGCAGTTGCTTCGGCGCCGGGTCGGCGGCACGAGCGGGCAGGAACCAGGCGCAAAGGAGGAAGAGGACGGCGAGGCGGAGTGGAGTAGTCATGGGGAGCGAAGGAGGGTGTCAGGGATGTCCCGCGGGGGGTATCTTTCTTAGAAGGTGCCGCGGGATTGCCAACCGCTTGCTCCTTTGCAAAATGAAATGGTGATCCCCCGCCCCCGCTGACCGAAGAAGAATGGAAAGTCTTCCTGACCGCCTACAGCCGCGAACTGCTGGCGAATGAGCGGATTCGCCGGAATCTGCCACCCGAGGTGGTGGCGGCTGGCTGGCTGGGCTATCCAGCAGCGACCGAGGAGGATATCGTGGCAACGGAGACGCGACTCGGCACGGAGCTGCCGGCTTCGTATCGCTCCTTTCTGCGGGTCAGTAACGGGTGGCGAAATGTGGATGCGTTTATCAACGACCTTTGGCCATGCGCGGGGGTCGCGTGGTTTCGCGAGCGCAATCAGGAATGGATCGACGCCTAAGTCGAGCCGGCCCGGGAGTCTCCGGTGCAGCTTTCCGACGCGGAATATCTGGTCTACGGCGAGGCGCAGGACACGGTCCGGTTTCGCGAAGAGTATCTGCAAACGGCTCTCGAAATCTCCGACCGCGGCGACGATGCCATTTTGCTCCTGAACCCCAAGACGAAGACGCCCGAGGGAGAATGGGAAGCGTGGATGTTTGCCAACTGGTTTCCGGGTGCCCGGCGGTATCGTTCGTTCCGTGAATTGATGGAGGACGTGCGAATAGGATTTCGGGATTTGATGGAGCGCGAGCGGCGGAAGCAGGCCGATCCGCAGCCAAAAGCGACCGGGAAAAAAGGCCCGGCGAAGGCGTGGTGGAAGATTTGGTGAGTTTCCCGACCTTGCCGCTGCCCGACGCGCGATGAGGCGCTCGGGAGCGCAATTTGGCGGGAATCACAAAAAGAGCGTGCTTTTTAACGAAGTCGCTGCAAAACGGATCAAAGAAGCACGCGCGCGCAGGCTTAATCAGTTTGCCCGCTGGGCGGGCTTTTATTCCATCACCCAACCTCCCTCCTGAATCATGAATCAACCTTCCCGTCGCGAATTTCTCAAGGCCTCCGGGGCCGCTGCCGCCGTCGCTGCTGCCGGCTATCCTGCTTTCACCCGTGCGGCTGACAGTTCAAAGAAGCTGAAGATCGGCTTTATCGGTTGCGGCGGACGCGGCACGGGCGCGGCCTCGCAGGCGCTACAGGCGGACAGCAATGTAGAGTTGTGGGCGATGGGCGATGCTTTCCGCGATCCGATCGACAAATCGCTCGAGTCGCTCACGACGCTGCTCAAGGACACGCCGGAAAAATTCAACGTGGCCGAGGAGCGGAAATTTGTGGGGATCGACGCCTACCAGAAGGTCATCG
The DNA here is from genome assembly GCF_040003245.1 of Chthoniobacter sp. Lineage (NCBI taxonomy): Bacteria > Pseudomonadati > Verrucomicrobiota > Spartobacteria > Chthoniobacterales > Chthoniobacteraceae > Chthoniobacter > Chthoniobacter sp. Next base: position 338 of record NZ_JBDUCX010000209.1, on the reverse strand, counting down.
ATAGCGGGGTCGACGTCGTCATTCTCACCACCACCCCGGCGTTCCGGCCGCAGCACATCAAGGCGGCCATCGACGCGGGCAAGCATGTCTTCGCGGAAAAGCCGATGGCGGTGGATGGCCCGGGCCTGCGCTCGGTGATCGAGAGCGCGAAGAAGGCGAAGGAGAAGAACCTGGCGCTGGTCGATGGCTTTGTGTGGCGCTGGACCAAGGCGAACCGCGAGGCTTACGAGCGCATCCACAACGGTGCGATCGGCGACGTCCTGACGATCTATTCCAGCTATTACTCAGGCGCGGTGGATCGCTACCCGAAGTGGAACCGGAAGAACACGAAGACCGAT
>NZ_JBDUCX010000033.1:0-36951 GCF_040003245.1 Chthoniobacter sp. | reverse complement strand
TTTACCGCGGGGACTTCGCTAACTTTTTGCAGAAAGGATGAAATATCCGGGTTAATAGCGGCGATCCCGGCGGTTGGGACGTTTATGGATATCTTGTCCATCAAGGGGCAGATCGTGATTTTGGTCGTTGCCGTTGCTGGGATTGTTCTCGTTACCGAGATTTCAAAACTGTTGGTGAAGTCAGCGGACCGGAAGATCGTTTACCTCTGGCGCTTCGCCGATGCCGTGGAGCGCGACCTTTTTAATCACCGAACCATTTTGGTCGGCTATGGGCAGCTTTACTTTCTCGATCGTCGTGGGATTCACGTTGTCGTGTATAGCCGACGTGACCGGCAGCGAATCAAATCAGTAGAACCTCCGCTGGATCAGTGGCATGATGTGGATTGGAAGACAACCGTTCTTAAGTGGATCGGAGACGCACATGTGGTCGTCATCAACGTTACGGATATTGCGGACGCCGAGTGGGTCGGTTGGGAAATCGTGCAATGTGCGCGCCTTGCTGAGCCTCCTGTCGTAACGCTTTTCGCAAGCCTTCTTTGGCTTATCGAAACGAGCGACCCCGCTCGCGAAGTTCGCCGAGCAATTATGAAGCACGTATCCGAGGACGAAGCAGACCAGATCATGAAACTGCTTCCAAGGCCGGTTCCCTACTTCAATGATCTCAGCGTGGGAATGACCAGTTGGCTTTTTTTCCGAACGCTTCGCGCCGCCTGATCTCAAGACATTTCAACTTTATGTTCATAACGCGGCATCACACGATTGCGCGTCGACAATCGGGGGCGCGAGTTTGATGAACAACTTGGTGTCAGGTTCTGCCGAAAGTGAGAGCCAGGCAAGTGCGTCATCCATCTCTCGAAAGATTGTGATGCCGTGCTCTCCTTCAAGTTCTCGATATGTTTCGAACATACGCCCTAGTCCAAAGTGCTCGTCAGAGGACACGACCAGCGCACGCTTGGAGTTTCCACGAAAAATGTTTCGAGTGGCCAGCATTCTCACGTCTTCATCGGAGAACGCGGCATTCGTGACCTGCCGGAAATCAAATAGCTGATCCATCTCGGGGCGAAAGTCGGGATGCCCGCGCAGGCGGTCCATGTGGCCGAGGATATCGGTCCGGCTACACGTTCCAATCGCCTTGGAAAAGACGATGCCACGAACGGAGTCGATGAAGAAATCAGCGGGCATGCGCTTCTGTGCTGACTACTTCAGCAGCGTGACAGTCGGCCACGCTCCCTTGCCACCCAGCTTCAGCAATTGAGGATTTGCTTCGGCCAGCACCTTGATGTTGTGCAGTTGCAGTCCCTCCTTGCGGATGTTCAGAGTCTTGTTGGGCGCATCAGTCAGCATTTCCTTCAATTCCTGTAATGGGATGTTCTTACCTGGGCTGGATGATGCGGCAGAACGAGACTTCTTACCTTCAACTGGTTTGCCGGTGAGCTTAGCCAGTTCGGCATCCACCGTGGCCAATTCAAGGCTGAGGCTGTTGCGCTTCTCCATCAATTCTTGAATCGCGGCTTGTTCGAGGGAGGCGAGTTCGGCTTTGAGTTGATTGAGACGTTCGAGTGAAGAGGTAGGTGTGGGCATGTGAGGCGGGGACATTAGGGTGCGTTTGATACTCGTCAAACGAGTATTGTGTTCGCTGGAGTTGCGGTTTGCCGACGCTTTGTCCAACCTCGACCTCCATGCATGTCCCCCAGACCGAGGTGATCTTGAAGCACGGCAGCGATGTGTTGGCGCATGTGACGCTGCCGCCTGGTGATTACGTGATTGGTCGTAGTGCGGAAGTGGAGATTCATGCGGAGACGCCACTCGTTTCCCGGCGACATGCGAAGCTCACCATCGAATACGATCAACTCTTCATCCAGGATCTTGGCAGCAGCAATGGCACCTTCGTGAGCGATCAACCGGTGAAGGAGATCACCCGTCTCTTCCCCAATCAGAGCATTCGTCTCGGTCCCGACATTACCTTGGAAGTTCGGCGGCACCGCACATCGAGTGAACCAGATCTAAGCCTGGCACCAAAACAGGCGGCAATTCGTCGCTACCTGCCTGAGGATCTCCTGACGGATAAACGCTACGCTATTGGCAGACAGATCGCACAAGGTGGCATGGGAGCCATTCTTGACGCCAAGCAGATGGCCACACAGCGCACCGTGGCCATGAAGGTGATGCTCGGGTCGGCTGACGAAGGTGATGTGCTGCGATTCATTGAGGAAGCCCAGGTGACGGCGCAACTGGAACACCCGAATATCGTCCCTGTCCACGAGTTGGGTGTGGATGAACAAGACCAGGTGTTCTACACGATGAAGATGGTCCGAGGGATCACGCTCAAGAAGGTGCTGGATCTACTGGCCCAGGGAATCCCGGAGACCGTGAAGAAGTATCCCTTACCGGCGCTGCTGACCATTTTCCAGAAAGTCTGTGACGCCGTGGCTTTTGCCCACAGTCGTGGTGTCATCCATCGGGATTTGAAACCAGAGAACATCATGCTTGGAGACTTCGGCAGTGTGCTGGTCATGGATTGGGGATTGGCCAAGATCGTCCGGAAGAATGGCGATCCAACAGCCGCTGTTTCAATCGTTCATTCGGCCCGTGCTGCCGAGTCCAATTTGGGAAGCACCATGACCGGGACGATCATGGGCACACCGCAGTATATGTCGCCTGAACAAGCCCGCGGTGAGGTGGAAGACCTCGACCACCGAAGCGACATCTATGCTCTGGGAACAATCCTCTACCAAATTCTTGCTTTCCGTCCGCCTGTCACGGGTCGCACCGCTGCTGAAATTGTGAGCAAAGTCGGAGAAGGCCGCGTTGAACCACTCACCGGGCCAAAAGATCGTGAGCTTCCCGGTTCACTTGCATCCGTGGTCCACAAGGCAATGGCTCTCGAACGTAGACAACGGTATTTGTCTGTAGAGGAGCTCCAGCGCGACCTTACCGCCTATCAAAACGGCTTCGCAACCAGCGCGGAAAATGCTAGCGCTTGGAAACAATTCCAGCTCATGTTGAAACGCAATAAGGCCGCGTCAATCGGCATAGTGGCGGTGTTGGTAGTAGGCATAGGCTTCGGGGCAAAAGCGGTCCTCGAAGGCCGTCGAGCGGAAAGTGCGCTTACCAATTTGAAGAGAACCGCTCCCACGATGCTCGCCCTTGCTCAGAGCGAAGCTGGATTTCAGCATTTCGACAGCGCCTTGGAGAAGGCAGATTCTGCTCTTACCCTCGACCCCGAATTGCTGCCCGCTTACTGGCAACGTGCATGGATTCTCATCGGGCAAGAGAAGTGGAGTGTTGCTGCAAATGCCATTCGCCTTGCGCAGCAGAAAGACCCTGCCCACGCATCGCTTGCTTCAATCCTTCCCACTGTCGAGGAATTCGTAACCACCACGGAGCAAGAGCGCTGGGTGCCCAAACGGATGGAGCAGCTCATCCAACATCTTCAGAGAGTGGGAGCCGCTGGAGAACTTGCAGCACTATCCGGCAAGCTCCAACTTGGAGCCGAGGTAAAGCGAAAGTTAGTGAGCGAACGGATAAAGAACTGGCTCGGTCCAGCCGTGGTCAATGCACATGTGGACGTAACGGTAACCGGTTTGATTTCCGTCCGGCTCCCTAATATAGACACGCTGGAACCGTTGCACGGACTGCCAATTGATGAACTCGACGCTCCTACCGGCAGTTTTACGAGCCTCGCTCCACTGCGCGGAATGCACCTGTCTAAACTCGTAATTTACGAAGCCAAAGTCACTGACCTTTCGCCACTCCAGGGCATGCCGCTGCGTGAATTTTACATTAGCGACTCAAAGCTTATTGATCTATCGCCCCTACGGGGAGCACCGTTGGAAAGGATTTTTTGTGCATACACCGAAGTGGTCGACTTCTCGCCGCTTAGTGCAGCCCCGCTTCGTGATGTAAGCATTAGCGGGACACGCATCACCAGTCTGGCTGCTTTGGCCAACTTGCCCTTGGAAGTTTTGTCAGCCGCAAGTAATCGAATCTCCGATCTTTCACCACTACATGGAAAAAAGCTCCGCCGCTTGCTCGTCTCAGGTAATCAAATTGCCGATCTCTCTCCATTAAGTGATGCGCCCATCGAAGAACTGGAAATATATAAAAATCGCATTACAGATTACACTCCGTTACTTAAGATGTCCAAGCTGGAAAAGCTTCGTGTTAGCCCCGACGGAAAGCACCTCGAACCTCTTCGCCATCATCTGACACTAAAGTTCATCGCCTATTACGACAGTCCCTATCTGCCTGTGGCCGATTTCTGGAAAGAATACGACGCACAGCACCTGACAGAGAAGAAGTGAGTCTCAGATGCCCTTTCCCGCGCCTACAAGCCCGCCAGAATCGTCGGAGAGCACGAACAGGGAAATGACCGTCTAAATGCGTTTTTAGAAGAAGTCGGCAGGCGTATGGACGTTCACAGCCTCCAGAGTCCCCTGCAATACCCAATAGCGATAGATCGGCACGCGGTAGTTCACCAATTCTGATAGCCCTTGAAGTGAAAGACCATGATCGCCTGCGAACCTCTTCACGCTCCCACCCAAAATGGCAGTTTCACCCGTTCGCATGTTCGTCAACCGGGTCATAAATCGTTCCCGGTGCTTCTTAGCCCGCTTGCTTGTGCTGCACCAACCTCTCAGCCGTGCCCGAGAGCCACAGGCCAATGAGCGGGCCATGCTGTAGGGAAAGTTGTGCTTTGATGCGAATTCACGGATCGTTTTCGTTTTGATGATCTCGCCTTGAGGGGAGATGAATCTATACATCGGCCAACAGTTGAATCACGTAGCGCGGCTGTCCGTCGTCCCATTGACCAGGTTCCAGACGTTCGACCGTGACGGAATCACACGAGCTACCGGCAATAGGCGCCAGTATCTTGTCTAGCCGCTGAAGATCATCCTCTCCGTCGGCTCCTGGGATGCGCAGCTTCTCGAGGAAACAAATGGCTGCAATGACGCCAGGGTAAAGTGGCGAGTTGTTGTTTGGGCGTCTTCTGTGGATGACGGTGGCGAGTTGGTGTAGGAAAGTCATCCAACTACAATACTTAATACACCTTAATAAAGCGAGCTAAATGATATGCGCGTCATGCTATTGTGGCAGCTAGACATAGTTCAACTGCACGAGCCGGCTGTTCGGGATCTTGCCCAGATAGGAGTAGTCGATCGAGTTGAACGGTTCTTCAATCTCGCCCGTGAAGGCGATTTTGCCGTCGATCATCTCAGGTCGCATGAACATCTGAAAAATGATCTGTGGGAGGTATTGCAGAAGGGCCTTTGCAGTCTTCACCCGACGTAGAAAGCGTAGACAGTCATACTTGCCCTTCTTTGCACTCCAATCACCTAGGCGCATCCAATTGTGCTCTGGATTTAGGTTTTGATGAATTTGCTCAAAGAAGTCCTCCGGCAAACGTGGGTTGTCAGTGAGGAAATGCCGCAATTGCTCCATGTCCCTTTTGGTGTATTTGAAACCAACACAACGCCAAAAGAGGGTGACTTGTTCAATTCGTTCCTTCAGCCATTGTTTCCGGGTGCGACAAAGTGGTTGTAGCCTCCTTGACGGAATGAAATCATAAGGCAGATCAAAATCGGTGCGGCTGACATCATCATAAGGCAATTCTGATGGTTTTACCTTGATCACTTTCGGCTTCACGCCGGAAGTGCTGAGTTGATCATTCCTGAACTTCTGAAGCAGTTGTTCACCAAATGACTTCAAATACCTTAATCCTTCAGACGAGGGTGTAATAGGTAGTTCACGAATCCGGACAGGCGGAGCCTCGGCCGGGTTCGTTATATTACCCTTGCAAGATGAATTACTATATTCATTACTATATGGCCAGAGTAAATTGGTCACTTCTGCGGCACAGGTGTTCACTTCTGCGGCATTGCTGGTTACTTCTGCGGCACGACGTTGACGTGTTTTTGGAACGTCAGAAGATCGCACAAATGAGTCCGCCATCGTGTAAAACGATTTGTCCTCTGGATGACGAACTAAGCCGTTTGGAGATTTACGTAGATCCGTCAAGGCTCGGCTGATGGTGTCTTCGTGAAATGGAAGGTGTTTACTCAGCTCCCGTGGACTGAGACTGCCATAGGAATTGCCGGCATCATCGGTCTTTGGAAATGCGAAATGGTCCAACTGGTAATAGAGATTTTGCATCAGAACAGCGCCGATGACCTTACATTGAACAGCTCGCTCCATTGTGAAGCCTATCAATTTGTCCTTCGCCTGCAATTTCTTCAGGTAGTCGTCCACGTGGAAGTAGAACTTTTCCCGATTACGAACGATCTGGAAGCGTCCCTTTAAGGCAACCTCAGCACGGTTTAGAGCCGAGTGAATCTGACTGCGGGTAAAATACGGGTGATCTGCCAACAGTTCGTTCAGACTACGAAAGCTGTGACGCTTTCCATTGATCATTGTCTGGGCGTAGTTGTTGTTCTGCCACAAGAGGAGCCCGTAGATGAGAACGGCCGCGGTGACATCCGGCTGCTTGGGGTTGATTCTCTTGGCGAGTTCCGGTGAGAAGAGACGCCAGGAGACTTGCCCAGCGCCTTCATCGACTCTGGTAGATTCGGGGAGTCGAACGACAATCTCCGGCACAGGATCAATCATCTGAACTCCGTCGATATCGGTTACCGTGTAGGAAACTCCTCGAATCGCCCGGCGAAAGACGATCTTACGATTGCGCCGTTCGTTCTCTAGCATGAAAAGGAAGTTGGCTTCGTGGGCAAGCAGTTTGGGAGGCTCTTCTTTGCGGCAAGTGTCGAGAGGATCGAATTGGATGGTGCTGTCAACACAGTCCGCGGGGAGGTTCGCAACAATGATTCTTCGCGTGAGTTGTTTCGATGTCTGTCTATCGAAGCCACTGCCGGAAACACCATTCTTGTTGGCGCTTGCGGCAATTGCCTCGCATTTATTTACTTTAGATGGTCGAATAGGATCGACAATCCCGTCTGTTTCTTCTATACTGTTCATTCATAGTTCTGTTGGCAAACCCACTGGCATCCGCAGTGGGTTTTGCTTTTTCTGTTTAGTAGGCCATCCACATAACGTGGAGGATACAGGCCAAATTTTTTTTGTTATCGCTGGGAAATGTTGATCTCGATTAATGCCGATCTACCGTCTTTGAGAAACACGGCGGCGTGAGGATTCAATCCATCTTGCAACTTCGGATGACGCACGCACCGGTTGACCATCTCAGGGGCTATACCGGATTGTTGCAGTTCATGCGCTACCAGGTTCAATACTTCGGCCGGGTAACCTTTGTATTCATCGAGCACCTTTTCTTTGGCATTGTTGATCGCCAAGTAAACGAACTCTTCCAAAGGGGCACCAGTGAGCCCAAGAGCAGTTCCAATCTTGCGTGCGTTGTTCTCACCGATTGTTCTGCTTCCTGCCTGTAGTCCACAAATCAATGACTCCGGAACAGTGGCCTTTACGGCCAACTGTTTCGTAGTCAAATTGAGTCTTGTTCTCAGGGTGTGGAGTCTGTCTCCGAATTCTTCTCTCATAAGTCTATAGTAACTATATCAAGCTTTCGTGCCATTGACCAGTATAATAGTTAATATGTATTAACATCCTTAGTGGACATCGGGCTCTTGATACTCGGACAGATCAAACTCGTGCTGCGTCAAGTATTGGCCGAAAGGGAGTGGAAGGATTACTCCCTCCACCTCCCCTCTGACCTGTAGGAGACAAAAGCCAGCCTGCTTCCCTTGTTCATCGATAATCTCGTGAATCCCGGATACATACCCCGGGCTGATCCGAATCACATCACCTGGGGCATAGCCCAGATGATGCAATTCTTTTACCGTGATAGACCGTGGCTGCTTGGAACGCTTGGCCTTATCGGAGTTCCTGCTCATTATCTCTATTTAACTCCTGATTCCACTTCTCAGCCGTCTGTTCGATTTGGACCCAACCTATTCTTTCCCACTCGTTAAATTCCGCATCAGGTAGTTCAGCGGTATGGATATAGAGTTGACAAGGGTCGCGATATATTAGACAGAAGTTTTCAAAACGACCTTCTGGATTTAAAAAGTCCGGTAACGTTCCTAAAAGAGTGCGCGAATCGATTTCGCGCACAGGATAGAAAAGTTCACGAACAACCGCTCTTGGTGTATATGCTACTTTTCCGCGTGTGTCTATTGGCGGTGGTAAATTCTGCTTATTTCTCATATGTTTCTGCGAGCCGCCGAAGAATCCATCCAGACACGACCTTGTCTATAGGCTTCCAATGAAGCAGGGTCACAGCACTTAATTTGTTGGTGCTGTCCTTTAAGAGCGATGTGCTCTGAATTCAGTATACCGGTTGGCCGGTCCACTGAATTCAAGTCACGGGACTCTTTGGGATATGTTGGATGAAGATCGTTTCGGGTTAGCTCATGTTATAGTGCGCCGGCTAATTCCTGCGCACGGGAACTTCGCACAAAAACGGAGATTGTCAAGCGGTATTAACTATCAAGATGTAGATTTATGCGAGCAAAGGAGTTAACCTGATGGTATCATCGACAATCATGCCATATTTAAGCGCGCCCTCGTCACGTTGGCAAATATCGTCTATTGGAACTTGCCGTCACCCCATCCGCCTGCACGACCGTGTCGTAAAGCAAATCCCGGCCATTCAGTGACCTTTATCCGATACAAGCGTCTCTGTTATCGGATGCAATTGGACAAGGCACTCCATTTCGGAACTCAATATGAGCACCCGAGCAAATGAGCCCAAACCAATAAACGGGGATACCGCGTGCTCAGCAAGTAAGCGTTCATGAAACGGAGTGCTCGGATCGGAAAAGGAAAGCCGCCCTATGTCATGATAGACGATAAGGCAAGTTCCCTTCGGGTATCTCTTGTGTGCTTTTTCAGTAATTTGCTTTCGCAATGGTTCCCATGGCGATTGTAGCGGTGGCCCCACGACGTAATATGCAGATCGTCTTCCCTGTTCAACTTCCTTGTAGTGGGCGTGACGTTTGTAATCCGGGGGGAGCACTTCGACAATCTCGATAGGAGCCCACACACACCCATCGGCGTGATACGCTCGAAAATCCGGGGCCTCGCTCTCCTCGGCAAGGGTTGGAAAATCACGACCCGCATGAAGCAGCAGTTGCCGCACGGCTCCGAGGACATACCACTCGCGGGATTTCTTGTGTTCTCTCGAAAAGAAGGCTGCACCGCCAATTTGATCAAGGATTTGTCTGACTCGAATATATTCGGTCTCGATGTCGTGCATCTCGCCCGAATACTAGAGCCGCAATGGTTTTGCACGACGATAGACCGTCGATGATCTTGCCCACGGTGCCGTAGCTCATGGTGGGAATGGACCAATAGGCGCCGACGCATACGGCAAAAAAGCAAAGCATCCGACGTGGATACCTTGCTTGGAAAGGTGCAGGCCGAGGGATCGGACCCAAGAAGGCGGGTTTTGGTTTAGTTGTTTTTTGAGGATGGGCTTTTTGATATGCCAGCAATGACGGCAATTCGTCACTCATTCGGGGGCTTCTTCCACGGCCTCATCAGCGGGTATCGCAGCCGGTAGTCTTTCTTCGGGACCGGTGGCAAAAATGCTAAGCACCTTGTTCACTTCAACGAGAAGTAGACGCCTCACTTCGAGGAGATCTCGTAGAATTGTGTCGCCATCGCTTTGGAAATTAAAGTACAGTTCGAAGGTAGAACTATTCCATGTGGAATCGATTCCGCTGAAATAGATAACCGGCGGGTCGGTGTGGACGGCAATGCGGTGAGCGGCGAGATTCAAGAGGGCGGCGTAAGTGTATGGGTAACGAAGGTTGGCAACAATATCGTTGGGCCAATGGTGTTCGAGCGTTAGTACAGTGACTTTGCAATACAGGCGCTCAGGGACGGTGTGGCGCCGGAGTACAACGTTGCATTGAGGCAACCCTGGAAGGGAAAAGCGGAGTTCGTGGTTCAGGATTTGCAGATTGATACGGCGCAACAATGTGTGCTCGATTTCGACCCACCTTTGCCTTTTCGGGATTTTTATCAGCTTTTCCAGAGGCTGGATATTGACGGCGGCGGCGTTGAGGTTGTCGGTCATAATGTGTGGAGATAAATGGTTGATTGGAAATGGATGTATTTTTTGGGATTGGCGGGTGCGGGATGGGTGTGGAACTACCTGCTTCAAAAGGTCTGTTATTTCTGGCCCACCGCTTTGTGTTCAAACTTGGCGATGGCCTCCTGGACCTTGGACCATTCAAAACGAATTGTTCTGTGGCCGAGCTTGAGAAACGGAATCATCCGTTTCTTCATCATTTCCTCCACCATTCGCTCTGAGGGAAGATTCAGCCGGATCTTGAGTTGCTTCTTTGTCAGCAAGTCGGTCGGGATGTTCGGTGCGAGATTTGTATTGAGAGAACTCACAAGAAAGAACCTATTTGATGGTTGGTAAGTTCCCCGGCACAAAGGGCTGCCACCTTCCGCGATGGCAGCCCGAATCTTCACTGAGCCCATATGTCAGCGAAGGCTTGTGCGGTGGGGCCTATTTGCTTGTCAGGGCGAGGACCTTTTGGGTGCCTTCCTTGGATTCCTTGATCTTGCCTTCTTTGATCAACGCTTCCTTGGCGACGCGCAGTTCGGGCACGTCGGGAAAGACCCGGGCGAACTTCCCGAGTGACAGGCCATTCTCGTATTTTCCGAGGATATCAAGGATTCCGACTTTGTAGTCGTCGTCGGCATTGATCTCGTCTGCCTCGTCGTGGGCGAGCAACAGGCGGAACCTGCTTTCGTTCACCTTTGCCATTGCTTCTGCTTGAACCTCTCTGAGAAGTTCCTTCGGTGTCTTGTTCGTATCACTCATTTTGTCTGCCGCCACCACTCGGTTCTTGTTTATAGGTTTAGCCGCGGCGTCCCGAGAGGAGACGGCAATTTGAAGGAGCAGCCGCGACAGTTGAATCCTGTATGGCATGCGCGAACACGCGAAGTGAGCGATGTCCAATGACATTGCCCGTAAGCGGTATCACCAAAACCAAAACAGTGCATGACGCACCAGCCACCCCGTTATCGGAGGTGCCGATGCTATGGTTTTTGTTTTGGCTCGCCGATTCTCGACCCCGGGGCGCCCGAAAGCGCCTCAGGACCTGAATTGGCCGGTGGAAATCCACCCGCTGGGAGCGACACCTTACCAAAGGTGCGCTCGATAATTGTTACGATTGGGGACTGTTACTCAATTTTTGGGGTCGCGCAAAACTTTTTCCACAATGTTTTCAGCGCGCGAACGCCACCACTTTTTCAGCCTCGGCGCTCGGCACAATTGCCCAGTAGCGCGCCGCGTCCTTTGGTTCCACGACTTCACGGTAGTGCTCGAAGGTCGAGGAGCAGGGGAGGGCTGCATAGTAAATTCACGAAGTCAGATCTTTGTAGCAGGAGCCCAAGAATTAGCGACGATTTAGCGAAATTCCGAGGTACCAGTGTAAAATTGCAGACTCAAAATCTTGTACACGCAAGTGTGTGTGGGTTCGACCCCCTCCGCCGGCACTTTTAGGATTTCGCCGGCTGGCGCCTGGAAGACAAATGGTGCCGTCTCTAATTACCGCAAGGTGGCGTCTTGATCGAGCGGCTCGGCGCACGCCAGGTCGTCCAGCAAAGTGACGAACTCCCGAAGATGAGGTCAGAGCCGCGAGCAATCCTTGTGCGCATCGCCCGAGAGGCAGTCTCGTGATGTCATCCGCCGCATTGGGACGACGTTCGATTACTTTGCGAAAGGAAAACTGAGGGTTGTAGAAGGCGTAAATAAGCTTTCGCAAGTTCTCGACCCAGGCGCTGCTCTGGAGCTCGTGAATACGCGTAGAGTGGAGCGACGGATTGGCATTGAGATTGCTCTGAAATCGACATGCACGATCTTCACGTTGCGACCATCAAGTTTCTCAATCCGCTGTTGAAACTGAAACAGCTGCAAGTGGCGAGAGCTGCCCACACCGCTGAATTTGCGACACTCAATGAGGAATTCGAGAACCTCCGCAAGCGGCTCTGTCTGGAAATCGAGTACGCGATGCAGGCGGATGGTGACAGCAGCCGTTAGGCGTTAAGGAGGGCCGTCACCGCGCTCCGGGGCGGCTCGACGGCGGATGCCCGCCAAAGCGGAAAGGCATGGCGACGACAGCGCGGTTTCCTTGTGGGTTCGTTTGTCGTCTCAAGACACATAAAAGGGCTGGACGGCAGGCGGAGCGGCGGCTGGACTTCGGTCACAAGTTTGGGGGCGCTTCTCAATCACGAATTCGCTACCTGAAATCGCACCGGACCAGTCGCTATGAACCGAATTCTTCTGTCTACGTTTCCCCTCACCGCTTTCAGTCTCGCACTGCTCGCGGTCATCGTTGCACCGGCCTTCGCTGCTGACGAAGCCGTCACCGACATCGGCACGCTCGACAAGGAGAGTGCCGGCAAAACCTTTCCCTCGAAGCCACCCTATTCGCCCTACGCCGGGCGTAATTTCCCGACGCGCCCCTACTTCGGCGACACGCACACGCACACGTCATTCTCGATGGATGCGGGCGCCTTTGGCTGCCGGCTCGGGCCGCGCGATGCCTTTCGCTTTGGCAAGGGGCAGGAGGTCATGGCGTCCAGCGGGCAGTCGGTGAAGCTGTCGCGTCCGCTCGACTTCATCGTGGTGACCGATCACTCGGATGGCTTCGGCTTCTTTCCGATGCTGCTGGCCGGCGACCCACGGATCATGGCCGACCCGCAAGGGCGAGCGTGGAGCGAGATGATCCATTCCGGCAAGGGTGCGCAGGCCGCCATCGAGATCGTCGTGAATTTTGGCAAGGGCACGATCTCGAAGGCGATCCTGCCGGTGCCAGGCACCGCGACCTATCGCTCCGCGTGGCTGGAAACCATCGCCGCCGCCGATGAGGCGAACGAGCCGGGCAAGTTCACCGCCTTCATCGGCTTTGAATGGACCTCGAACACCGGTGGAAACAACCTGCATCGCAATATCATCTTCCGCGAAAACGGGGAGAAGGCGCGTCGCGTCGAGCCGTTCGTGACGATGAAGCCCTACGGCAACGACAATCCGCGCGACTTGTGGAAATGGATGGCGGCTTGCGAGGAAAAGACCGACAGCGAAATCCTCGCCCTGGCGCACAACGGCAATCTCAGCAATGGGCGCATGTTTCCGATCATCGAATCGTTTACCGGCAAGAGGATCGACCGCGAGTACGCCGAAGGCCGGATGAAATGGGAGCCGCTCTACGAGGCGACGCAGATCAAGGGCGACGGTGAAACCCATCCGTTCCTCTCGCCGAACGATGAGTTCGCGAACTTCGAGCGCTGGGACAAAGGCAACCTCGATCTCACCGTGTTGAAGAAGCCGGAGATGCTGGAATTCGAATACGCGCGCTCCGCGCTGAAGAACGGGCTCAAGATGGAAGCGGAGTTGGGCGTGAATCCCTACAAGTTCGGCATGGTGGGGAGCACCGACGCGCACACCGCCCTCGCGGCGGTGGAGGAGGACAATTTTTTCGGCAAGACCTCGAGTTCCGAACCGGGCGCGGACCGGGCGGCGCATCCCTTTGTGAAATCGGCCGATGGCAAAACCGTCATCATGGGCTGGGAGCAGACGGCCTCGGGCTATGCTGCGGTCTGGGCGACGGAGAACACGCGGGCGGCGATTTTCGATGCGATGAAGCGCAAGGAAGTCTACGCCACGACTGGTCCGCGCATGGTGGTGCGGCTCTTCGGTGGTTTCGATTTCGAGGCGAAAGACGCGCAGAACCGTCTGCCCGCCGCGATCGGCTACACCAAGGGCGTGCCGATGGGCGGGGACCTGCCGCCCGCACCCGCGGGCAAAGCGCCGACCTTCCTCGTCGCCGCGCTGAAAGATCCGATCGGCGCGAACCTCGATCGCTATCAAATTGTGAAGGGCTGGCTCGATGCCAAAGGGGAGACCCACGAAAAAGTCTATGATGTCGCCTGGTCCGGTAATCGTCGGGCGGGCGCGGATGGCAAGCTGCCGTCGGTAGGCAGCACCGTGGACGTCGAAAACGCCACCTGGACCAATACGATCGGCGCTCCCGAACTGATCTCCGTGTGGCAAGATCCGGAATTCGATCCCGCCCAGCGCGCCTTCTACTACGGCCGCGTGATCGAGATCCCCACCCCGCGCTGGACGGCCTACGACGCCAAATACTTCGGCGTGAAGATGCCGAAGGAAGTGCCGATGACCACGACGGAGCGCGCTTACACCTCGCCGATCTGGTACACGCCGGCGAAGTAATCACGCCGCCCGCGCGCGTATGAAAAAGCTCCTGCGTGAACCGCTGCTGCACTTCCTCGTGCTCGGTGCGGCGATCTTCTTCGCCTACCGCGCGATGTCGAAATCCACCGACGCCGCGCCGGGCCGGATCGTCGTCACGCCGGGACAGATTGAGCACCTTACCATCGGCTTCACCCGCACCTGGCAGCGTCCGCCATCTTCCGAGGAATTGGAGGGATTGATCCGCGACTATGTGCGCGAGGAGATCTGCTGTCGCGAAGCGGTGGCCATGGGCCTGGACAAGGATGACGCGGTGATCCGGCGGCGGCTCCAGCAGAAGGTGGAATTTATTTCCCAGGATTTGGCCGCGCAGGCCGAGCCGGGCGAGGCGGAACTGCGCGCCTACTGGCAGGCCCATGCGGATGCCTTTCGGGACGAGCGACGCTTCACGTTTCGCCAGGTCTATCTCAATCCGCAGCGGCACGGCGCGAACCTGACCGCTGACGGGGCCAGCTTGCTGGCGCAACTGAATCAACCCGGCGCGGATGCGGTGACGCTGGGCGACCAGACCTTGCTGGAGCATGAGTTGGCCCGTGCGACCGCGAGCGAAGTGGCAGCGCGGTTTGGAGAGAATTTTGCCACGAAGCTGGGCGGGTTGCGCACCGGTGCCTGGCAGGGGCCGATCGAATCCGGCTATGGCGCGCATTACGTCTTCGTGCAGGAAAGCACGGAAGGCCGCGTCCAGCCATTCGAGGAAGCGCGTGAGGCCGTGCGCCGGGAATGGGCCAATACACAGCGTTTGCGGGCGAACGAACAATTCTACACCGGTCTGCTCCAGCGTTATAACGTGACCGTGGAACGTCCATCCCCACCGCAGCTCGCGGAGGCGGCGCGATGAAACACGCGCGGCTCATCCTGTTGCTTTTGGTGGTGCTCACGGCCCGTGGCTTCGCCCACGAAGTGCGCCCCGCCTATCTCGAACTGCACCAGACCGGCGCGGATACCTACCGCGTCCTGTGGAAAGTGCCGGCGCGCGGCGATGACCAACGCCTCAGCCTGCACGTCGAATTCCCCGAGGGCACCGCCAAGGCGAGCGAGCCGCGCGTTTCCTTTGCGAACAATAGTGCCGCGGAGCGCCGGAGCGTGAAACGCGCCGGCAGTCTCACCGGCGGGACGATCCATATCGCCGGCCTGTCGGCGACGATGACCGATGTGCTCGTGCGCCTCGAGCGGCTCGACGGCACCACCCAAGTGACCCGGCTCACGCCGTCCGCGCCGTCCTTCGTGGTCGCCGCGGTGCCGCATCCGGCGGAGATCGTCCACACGTATCTCGTGCTCGGCATCGAGCATATCCTCACCGGCACGGACCATTTGCTGTTCATTTTCGGCTTGTTGCTGCTGGTGCGTGGCGGGGTGCGGCTGCTGAAGACGATCACTGCTTTTACCGTCGCGCATACCGTGACACTGACTCTCGCCACCCTCGGGTTCGTGCATGTCCCTCAGCCGGCGGTGGAGGCGGTGATTGCGCTGAGCATCGTCTTTGTCACCCTAGAGATCCTCCGGAGTCGCGAACGCCGGGAACATTTCCCCGATCGAGCGGCGAGCCTTGCCGAGCGGCAGCCGTGGCTGGTGGCGTTCACGTTTGGGCTTTTGCACGGGTTGGGTTTTGCGGGCGGGTTGGGCGAAGCAGGGCTGCCCCAAGGCCATATCCCGCTGGCCCTGTTGCTCTTCAGCATCGGCGTCGAGATCGGGCATTTCGCCTTCGTCGGCACGGTGCTTGGCACCTTGGCGATGGCTCGCAAGCTGGTGCTGGAAATCCGGCCTTCGTTCACGACAGGACTCCCGGCGAGGGTGGCCCGCGCCCTGCCTCCCTACGCCATCGGCAGTGTGGCCATGTTCTGGGTAATTCAACGGCTGGCGGCGTTTTAAACGGCGCCGTGCGAATGCCTTGCGTTTCATCCTCATGATCCGCTTTCCCCTCATTTTTGGCGTGATTTCGGTCATCTTTGCGACTCGCGCCGGACAGGAGGCCCGCCAGAGAGCCATCCCTCTGATCCAATGAAGAAAACCCACCCTGAAGCGAGGGTAAGGGTGCGGAAAGTACTCGCGCAATCGGGCTGCATTTGGTACGCGAACACCCCGGCTGCGATCGTTTGGCAGGGTAGCTGCTGCAATAGGCGCCCGCAACCGCGACTCTAAAACCACCCGTGACGACGACATCGCTTTTTGAGCATACATTCGATCACGCTGCCAACGGCATGGCCCTTCTTGCCGTCGACGGACGCATTTTGCGTGTCAACGCCTCACTCGCGACCCTGCTTGGCTACACGGCTGAAGAGCTTTTGGCGCTCGATTTCCAGCGCCTCACCCATCCCGATGATCTCGGTGCCGTTCTCGCCCATCTCGGCGAACTCATCCGCGGTGAAGTCGAGAGCTTCCAGCTCGAGAAGCGCTGCCAGCACAAGGAGGGGCACTATCTTTCCGTCTTCCATGTCATGACGCTCGCTCGCGAGATCGATAACCGGCCGCGCTTCTTTGTCGATCAGGTCATCGATATCACTCCGCTACGGCAGGCCGAGCAGCGGGCCCGGGCCGACGCCAATACCAAGCAGCGGCTCTACGAGGAGCTCTCCCGCACCAGCGCCGAAGTCCACCAGCTCCAGACCCAGCTCCTCACCGTTTGCGCGTGGACCAAGCGCATCCGCGCCGGCGAGGGCTGGCAGACGATTGAGGATTTCCTGACCACCCGGCTGCACCTGAAAGTCACCCACGGCATCAGCGACCAGGCCCGGGAGGAGTTTGTCTCCCATCTCGAGAAGGGCACCGCGCCGCCGAAGCCGGATCTTTAGAACGCGCCGCTAGTCCTCTCGTTCGTCGGCGGCGTTAATGTGCTCTCCTGGCCGCCCGCTGCGGAAAAACCAGGATGAAGACCACCATCAGAACGAGCAGGACCGCCGAGGCGGAATAGCGACTAAGGGCCAGCCCACCGTGATCGTGGGGCTTGTCCAGAAGGTCGCCAACCACGGCGCCGAGAGGGCGGGTGAGGATGAAGGCCGCCCAGAACAACACCGTGTGGGAAATCCTGGTCCAGTAATAGACTGCCGCAATCACCGCGAGCATTCCCCCGAAGAGAATGGCGCTGCCGCCATACCCCAATCCCGCATCATCTGCCACCCAATCACCGAGCGCAGTGCCCAAAGTCTGGGAGAACATGATCGTCACCCAATAGAATACTTCCGCTTTCGTCGAAGCCACGGTGTCGATGGCCACGGAGCCCAAAGTGCGGTGCCAAGTGAACAAGGACAGCATCAGCAAACCGAACAACGCCGCGCTGCCACCGGCATAGCCGATCCCGAGCGAGCGATCGAAGAAATCCGCGAGGGTCGTCCCGACGGTGGTCGTGGCGATGATGGTGACCCAATAGAGAAAGGGGTGAAAGCCATTGGCCCGGACCTGGGCGATCACCGCGACAATAAAGATGACGGCAAAAATCCCGGTGCTCACGAGATAACCGAGGTCCATGGACATCGACACGGCGTCACCGCCCGTCTCCCCCAAGGTGGTCGCCAGGATCTTGATGATCCAAAAGACGAGGGTGACGGCCGGGACTTTGCTGAGTGTGTCGCGATTTTCTGAGTTCATAAAGATGATGCGGGTGTCTACTTCACCGCCGCGAATGGGCGGACGTAGCTTGCGTCTCCCTTGGCGTAGGCGATCCAGACGGTGTGGGTCTTGGGATCGACGGCGATGCTGTGGCAACCTTCGCTGGAGGCGACCTCGCCGAGGGTCGTGAGGACTCCATTCTCGATGCCGACCACGGCGATTTTTCCGGTGCCGCTGGCGCAGTAAACCCGATGCGTTTCGGCATCGTAGGCGATCTGGTCGACGCGAGCCGGGATGTCGGTCGAGGAAAGGACGTGGCCGTCCTTTTGGCTCATCAGCACGAGTTTCCCATTGCCGCCCGCGACGAGGAAGGCGTCTTCCTTGGGCAGCATGGCCATGCCGTGAGGGGCTTGCGCGGGAGCGGTCGGCCAGGAGGCGGTGACTTTGTTTGCCGCCACGTCGATGACCGTGATGACGCTGCTCGATTTGAGGGCTTGAAACAAGCGCTGGCCCGTCGCGTCGAAGCCCAGATCCTCCGGAGCGTCGCTGGGCAGGGCCACCGTGGCGATCACCTTTTGCTTCGCGGGATCGACCACCCATAGTTCCTTGCCGTCATCGTGGCCGACGTAGACCGTGCCGGATCGGGCGTCGAAGGCGGAAAGGTCGGCTGGCCCTCCCAAGGAGACCTTTCCTACTTCCTCGAATTTTGTGGAGTCGAGCATGACCACTTGCGGAGGCTTGCTGACGGCCACGTAGTAACGGCCTCCCTGTTCATCGACGACCGCGGATTGCGCCACTCCGGTGGCCACGCTCTTGATGAGCGTGCGCTGATCGAGATCGAAGACGTCGAGCGACGCATTTCCCGGATGGGCGGCCAGGAGCCTGCGCTTTGCTGCATCGACGGTCAGGAAATCGAATTTTCCGTGTGTTCCGGAAAGAACCACGGGTTCGCCGGGAGTGAGCAGGTCAGCCGCTTTGCCGGGGCTGGTGGAGAAGCCGGGAAACAAAGCGCAGAAGGCGAACAGACGCAGGGCAGGGAGGAGCTTCACGAGGCGGGGAGTATTCTTTGGAACGTCAACGACCGCAAAGGGAAACCTGTCGGCAACGAAGAACGCCAGTTCGTTGGCGACGGTCGGAATCGGTGGCAATATATAGGTTCATGCGCGCGATGATATTCGAAACCCCGGGGCAACCGCTGGCCTTGCGGGATGTGCCCGTGCCGCAGCCCGGCGCCGGCCAGGTGCTGCTCCGCGTGCGCGCTTGCGCCGTGTGCCGCACGGACCTGCATGTCATCGATGGGGAGCTGCCCAACCCGAAGCTCCCGTTGATTCCCGGCCATGAAATTGTCGGCCGTGTCGAACTGCTCGGCGAAGGCGTCACCGGGTTGCGCGTCGGCGCCCGGGTAGGCGTGCCGTGGCTGGGCTGGACGTGTGGCGAGTGCGATTTCTGCCGGTCCGGGCGGGAGAATCTTTGCGATTTCGCGCGTTTCACCGGCTACACGATTGATGGGGGTTATGCGGAGTACACCGTGGCGGACGCGCGCTTCTGCCTCGCGGTGCCGGAGAGCTTCGACGACGTCTCTTGTGCACCGCTGCTTTGCGCGGGCTTGATCGGCTATCGGTCGTTGCGCAAGGCGGGCGACGCGCAGCGGATCGGGCTCTATGGCTTCGGCGCCGCTGCGCACATCGTGGCGCAGGTCGCGCATTTCGAGGGTCGCGAGGTGTATGCTTTCACCCGCCAGGGAGATTCCACCGCGCAGGAATTCGCCCGTGGCCTCGGAGCCACATGGGCCGGAAGCTCCGATGAAGCGCCGCCGGCCCCGCTGGATGCGGCTATCATCTTCGCTCCCGCGGGCGCGCTCGTGCCCGCGGCCTTGCGCGCTGTCCGCAAGGGCGGGACCGTCGTTTGCGGAGGCATTCACATGAGCGATATCCCGTCGTTTCCGTATCGTGATCTCTGGCAGGAACGGTCGATCTGTTCGGTGGCCAATCTCACGCGGGATGACGGTCACGAATTCCTGGAGATCGCGCCGCAAGTGCCGGTGCACACGACGACGGAGCCCTTTCTCCTCGAGGCGGCGAATGAAGCGCTCTCCCGGCTGCGTTCCGGCCAGCTCACGGGTGCGGCCGTTCTGGTGCCGTGAGATAAGGTGACCCTCATGGATGCCGCCGATATCAATCCTTCGCCGATCCCAAAAAATGGCGAAAGCCAAGCGCACCGCGATTTGAAGCGGCTGGCGTTGCTGTGGGCGCAGACGCACGGTTTTCGCGTCGCGGCGGCGGAGGTCTCGCTGCCGAATCATCGCGTGCGGATGGATGTGGCGGCCTACCAGCCACAGCGCGTGCGCGAGGTGCGGCGCGATGAGCGCACACGCCGGGAGCGGCTCGCCTGGAAAACTACGATTGGCGCCACGGCGATCTTCGAGTGCAAGGCCTCGGCTACGGATTTCATTCGCGATGCCCGCTCGATGAAGGCCACCGTCGAGCGGCTGCAGGTGCTCCACGAGAAAAGGGAACGGGCCGAGCAGGAACTCAAGATTCACTACCCATCCATCCGCAACGGCGACTCGCTCTTTCAGGAATACGAGACGCTGAATTTCGAGCGCCCGGGCTACGAGCGCTACGAGAAGATCCTGCGCAAAATCCGGCAGCTCAGCGACCGGCTGCACGGCAACACGAAGTTCGACCGCCTGACGAAATATGGTGCGGCGAACCTCTTCTACGTCGTCGCCGAACCGGCGGCGGTCTGCCCGCATGTGCTGCCCTGCGGCTGGGGCTTGCTGGAGCGTGTGGGCGATGAGTTGGTGTTGCAGGTGAAGCCGCATTGGCACGAGGTTTCGGAGGAGGATCGACTGGCTTTCTTTCAGCGCATCGCGCTGGCCGCCACGCGCGCCGTCAACCGCGAGCACGGCGCGGCCTTCGTTCCTGAGGGCAGAGTATTGCGTGAAGTGGCGCGTGCGGTTACAGACCGCCGCTGACCACTTCCGCGCGCGTTGCCACGTTGCCCTGAAAGTAGACGGTCGTCCGGGTCGTCGGCTGGTCGTTGGGCGCGTGGTTTTCCTCTTCGGCGAGCGAGTGCCGGCTGCGATTGTCCTGCCGGTTGAACGTCGCATCGTTGGCCATCGTCAGGTTCATCGCGCTCAGCTTCTTCACCACGTAGACCCAGGCGTCCTGTCCATCGACCTTCGTGTACTGCGTCGGCTCCTGGTGCATCGCGAGCTGGATCTGCTCGCGCGTCATCCCGGCCACGGCATCGCCATCGGGGATCTTGCCCGTGTTCAAGATCTCCAATTGCTTCGCCGAAAGCTCCGGGTGTTGCTGCGCGTAGGTCTGGGCGGGCGACGCGCACCCGGCAAGGGCGAGGGTGGCGGCGAGGAGCAGAGAGGAGATCGTGAGATTCATGGGCAAGGTGAGAGAATGGTTCGCGCGAAATGTCGCGCGGGTCCATCGATTGGCAATGCGAATGCCAGCTCCATCACTGCGGGGGAATGATCGGCGGTTCCGGCGGCGGCGGTGGAGGCGGATCGGGTGGCGGGATATAGACCGGGCCGGATTGGTCCGGGCGGGTGAAGAAATCCGAGCAGCCCGAGAAAGCCATGGCCAGACCGAGCACGGCGCACGGTAGCAGCAGCCTCGCGGAGAGCTTCGAGATTCTCATTGGACGAAGATATCGCATCGGGTCGGATGTGTTAGTGGGAGATTTTCGCAGCCTTGATTGCCTTGATTTACCTTGATTTGCCTTAAGTCTCTCTGGCCGGCGGATTGCCGGATGGGGACGGACCGGAGGCGATTCGCCGGGCGCGCTTTTATCGAATGTTCCACAAAAGATCTCCCGGATTGGGTCGAAAATAACCGAGTGGGATCGGGTGGGATTTCCTCTGATGCGCGGCGGTGGGATCGCACTGGGATACGAGCGTCGCTCCCGCCCGGAATCCGGCGTGGAACAGCGTCATGCCGCAGAGTTTGACCGAAAAAAAAGGCACGATTAGGCACGATTGGACACGACCAGGCGCGATTCACTCTGGAGTAGAGGCATGGAACGACCTCGGACATGACATGTCCGCAAACCGGCGTCCCGAGGGCACGCCATCCCATGATTTGAAAAGTATCCATGTGCATTGTCTGAAATCCTGTCTCGCCCACCAAACCAGCTCGCCGTCCGATAACTCCCCCCGTTTCCTTCCCATGGCCCACTCACTCCATTTCCGGGCGACAGCATAGGGTTTATGGTCACAAAAGTCAAGCAAAATCGGCGGCTCCTGCGGCCGCCGCAATTTACCGTGGGCTTCCGCCGCCGTCCGTGGATGGGCAGAGTTTGACGCACGGGGGCGGGCTTCCCTAGCCTTGCGGGCATGTCGATCACTTCCCTCCGGGCCGGCATCATCGGCACCGGCTTTATCGCGCCGGTCCATATCGAAGCGTTGCGCCGCATCGGCGTGCAGGTCACTGCCGTGTGCGGCTCCACGGCGAATGCGCGGGCCACGGCGGAGAAATGGGCGATCCCGGAGGTTTACGGCGATTACGATTACCGGGCGATGTACGCCTCGCCGAATGTCGATGTCATCCACATCACCTCGCCGAACAAACTGCACGTCGAGCAGGCGCTCGCCGGCCTGGCGGCGGGCAAGCACGTGTTGTGCGAGAAACCGCTCGGCATGGACACGAAGGAAACGGCGCGCGTGGTCAAGGCGGCGGCCAAGGCGAAGACGGTGCTGGCCGTGAATTACAATTGCCGCTTTTTCCCGGCGATCCTGCAAATGCGCGCGGCGGTGCAGCGCGGCGATCTCGGGAAGATCATTCACGTGCAGGGTCATTTCTTCCAGGACTGGCTTTTGCAGGAGACGGATTACAACTGGCGCCTGCTGGCCAGCGAAGGCGGCAAGCTGCGCGCCGTGGGCGATATCGGCACGCATTGGATCGATGCGTTGTCCTTCATCCTCGGCTCACCCGTCGAATCCGTCTTCGCCACGCTCGAGACGTTTCACAAGAAACGCAAACGCCCGCGCGGCGAGGTGAAGACCTTCGCCAAGGTAGATCCGAAGGCGATGGTCAGCTACGCCGTCGATACCGAGGATTTCGCCAGCCTCCTCCTGCGCTTCGCCAATGGCGTGCACGCCAACGCCGCCATCTCCCAGGTCGCCGCCGGCTGGAAATGCTCCCTCGCCCTAGGCATCTACGGCACGGAAGCGAGCATGCGCTGGGACTTGCAGCAGCCGAATGAAATCCAGGTCGGCCGCCGCGACGAGCCCAACCAGATACTCCAGCGCGGCACCGCCGGCTTTCACGAAGACGTCGCCCATTTCACCGATTATCCCGGCGGTCATCCGGAAGGCTTCCCCGACAGCCACAAGATGAACTTCCGCGCCATCTACGAACACATCGCCAGCGGCCGGAAGACCCCGCTCCTATTCGCCACCGCGGGCGACGGGCATCATGAGGTGAAGATTTGCGAGGCGGTGTTGAAGAGTGCGAAGGCGGGGAAGTGGGTGCGGGTTCCTTAGTCGTTCAGGAATAGTGAAATAACTCACCTCGCTCGCGATGCCATGAACTTGTATGGCGCGTGCCTCATCCTCCCGTCATCCTGAGCTTGCGAAGGACCTCTGATCTCTGCCTTTCTTCACCAATTTGGAAAAGATGGCGCTTCGTTTGTCCAGTTGGCCATGCATCAGATGCCAGAGCGAAATCAGAGGTCCTTCGCAAGCTCAGGATGACGGGGCTGGGGGCGCGTGTTCTTCTGCAAAAGTTTAAATGCATAACACGCTGCAGGTTTGCCGGATGATAGGGGATAACTGGTAAGTCCTGATTACTCGATGTGTCAGGTGACCGGTGAACGGGCGATGCAGCAGAAGTCATCGGACCAGAGACGACCGCGGAGGAAGGGGAGGAGTTGCTGGTAACGCAGCTCGCGACAGACGGGGATGCGGCCGGAGGCGGAGTATTCGAGAATCGGATCGGGGAGGTGCGCTTCGCGTAACATGCGCTGGGCATCGACGGGGAGCACGGGGGTGATGGAGGCGGGATTGGATGATTTGCGGAAGGCGCTGAATTCGCCGCGGACGGCGAGGGAGAGGAGGCTGCGCAGGGAGGCGGGGTTGGGCGCGGTGATAACCAAGCGTCCGCCGGAGGCGAGGAGCGGGGCGACGGAATGGAAGAAGGCGCGCGGGTTGGGGATATATTCGATGAGGCCGAGGGCAAAGATGAAGTCGAACGATCTTTCGGTGGGCAGTGGCGCATTGAGATCGTGCAGAGCGAATGATGCATAGCTTTCCTCGAGAAAGCCCGGGTGCCGGATGACGTCGATGCCGTGTGGACGTTGTCCGAAGTGATCTTGCAGGAATTTCCCGAAATGGCCGACGCCGCACCCGAGATCGAGGATGGCGGTGGCGCGGGGCAGGTCCTCTTCCAGACCGCGTACGGCCCATGCGTAGTAGGGATTACCTCCGCTGATGCCGAGTGACTGCCGGGCGCGCGCTTCACTCGTGGCGCAGTCGGTCATGGAGTGGTCTGGGCCGCAGGGCAGAAGAGAGAAGTGAGGAGGGAGGCCTTCATGGGGCGGCATCCTGAAAGGGAGCGCGGGCGAATTCGAGACGGGAGATGGGAATTTGCTGACCGCGACTCGGGTGGTGCGTTATCGTCCCATCAATGTCTTCCGCTTTCCCTCATCCCCGCGATCCTCTGCACGGCGTGACGCTGGAGACGATCGTGACGCAACTCGCCCAGCGGCATGGCTGGGAGGAGATGGGCTATCGGATTCCGGTGCGCTGCTTTCTCAATGACCCGAGCGTGAAGTCGAGTCTGACGTTTTTGCGCAAGACGCCTTGGGCGCGCAAACGGGTGGAGGAATGGTTTGCGGCGGAGGCGGCGGAGCATCCGCCGGAATTGCCGCCGCCGGGTGTGGAGCTATGACGGCGGCGGAGCAGGCTTCCGCGGCGTCGCGTCTCTGCGCGGCGTGCGGGATGTGTTGCAATGGGGTGATGTTTTATATTGTGCGGCTGCAGCCGAAAGATTCGGCGAAGGAGTTGTCGGCGCTGGGGTTGAAGCTGAAGCGCAAGAAGGGGCAGAATTACATCCAGCAGCCGTGTCCGGCGTTTCGCGGATCGCACTGCTCGATCTATGCGGCGCGGCCGGAACGGTGCCGGGTGTTTGCCTGCCGGCAGTTGCAGAAGGTGGAGGCGGGCGAGATCACCGAGGCGCTGGCGCTGGAAAGAATTCACGAGGCGCAGCGGCGCGTCGCGGAGGTGGAAGAGCTTTTGGAAAAGGCGGGCCGCACGAGTCCGAAAAGGGCGCTCTTCAAGCGCTACGAAAAGATCATGGCCGTGCCGGTGGATGCTTTTTCGGACCCAGTGACCGCGGAACTTCGCGGCCAGCTCACGCGGGCGATGCACGAGCTGGATGTGTTTTTGGATGAAGAGTTCCGCGTGCCGGCTGCGGATGCAGCCTCCGTGGAAGGAGCGGGTATGTTACCACCAAGGCACGAAGACACGAAGGTTTAGGTCTTCTTCGTGTCTTCGCGCCTTCGTGGTTAACTTGCGGGCCTGCGCGTTGGCTTCAGGAGATACCCGCGACGACAGGGATGACCGCCGGAGGGGTGGCGGCGGCGAGATCGGCAAGCTTGGTTCGCAACTCGGATTCCGCCTGCGACCAATGGTCTTCCGCCTTGTCGTGAGGTCGTCCGTCGGCTTCCCATAATTCCTGGGCGCGGGCGGCAATTTGATCGTGGGAGATGGGACTGGGGTGTTCGCTCATAAGTTCACCAATGGTTCGCGGTGATGGGGAAGTTTGGTCGCCTGCACGCAGTTTGGCCCTGCCTTTCGATTCTTCGGTATGCACTCGAACTCCGATCTTCGTTCCACCCTCAATCACCTCATTCAAACGTGCCGCGATGGGCAGGAGGGCTTTTTAACGGCCGCGGAGAATGTGCAGGGGGTGGAACTCAAGCAACTCTTCAATGAATGCTCGTTGCAACGCGCGAAGTTTACCGGCGAGTTGCAAGCGGCGGCGCACGGTCTCGGTGACAGCAATCCGGAGAATGCCAGCAGCGTGGCCGGGACATTGCACCGGGGCTGGATCAATTTGAAAACGGCGATCGGCGGGCGGGATCAGCAGGCGATCCTGGCGGAGTGCGAACGCGGGGAAGATAGCGCGGTGGCCGAATACCAGAAGACGCTCGCGCAGGAAATGCCGAAGGACATCCGGGAAATCGTGGAACATCAGCATGCCGCCATCGTGGCGACGCATGATCGGGTGAAGGCGTTGCGTGACGCGTGAGGGGGAGAGGGGCGACGGAAAATGGAAAATGGGACGTCTTCGGAGATCTTAGCCTGTGCTTAGCCTGTGGGCCGCCGGCGAAATCCCGCGAAGACGATCGCGAGCGAGACGAGGGAACTCGCGGGCATGAGGATGGCGGCGAGGAGCGGGCTCATGCGGCCGGCGAGGCAGAGGACCACGGCCACGGTGTTGTAAGTGAGGGCAAAGGCGACGACGGCGAGGGCGGTGCGGCGGCGCAGGGCCGCGGTGGCGAGCAGGACACGCACACCGTTCAGGCCGCGACCGAGGAAATAGAAGCCCGCCTTTTGCTCGAGCAGGCCGCGGTCGATGGCGGGCGTGCCGCTGATCCACGCGGCGTCGAAGGCGAGGGAGTCGTTCGCGCCGTCGCCGAGATAGAGCGTGTCGCGAGCGTCGATCTGGCGGACGCGCCCGGCCTTCTCCTCGGGCGAAAGTTCGCCGAAGCAGTGCTCTCGCGGGAGGTGAAGGCGGTCGGCCATGGCGTCCACTTTTGCCCGGCGGTCGCCGCTGAGGATGAAAACTTCGCAGCCGGAGGCGCGCAGGGTGGCGAGTTCTTCCCGGGCGTCGTCCCGGGCTTCTTCGCCGAAGCGGAAGGCAGCGAGCGGTTCGCCGTCCCGGGAAAAAATGCAGTCGCCATCCGTCCCGGGAGCGGCCCACTCGGCGCGGCCGAGGCGCCACGTTCCACCGTCCTGTTCCATCTCGAGGCCGAAGCCGACGCTTTCGCTCACCAACCCGGCTGACGCCGGCTCGACGTGCTCGGCGAGGAGTTGCTCGCGCAGGCAGCCGCTCACCGGATGCAGGCTGTCCTGCACCATCGCGAGGAGCGTGGCGCGCTCCTCGGTGCGGAGAAGGCGCAGCACTCCGGGGTTGAGCAGTGACAGGGCTTCGAGGGTGAGCGTGCCGGTCTTGTCGAAGAGGATTTTGCGGACGCGGTCGAGCTTGGCCCACAGCTCGCCGTCGCGGATGAAGACGCCGAGTTGTCGCATCCTCGACGTGGCGAGATCGCGGCACAACGGCAGCGCGACGCCGGAGGCGCACGGACACGAGACGACGAGGACCGAGATGAGCACTTGCAATGCGGGCAGCAGCGCGCCCGTGGCCACCCACCAGCCGCAAAAGCCCGCCGCCGCGAGGCCGAGCACGACGCCGATGTAGGCGCGGAGGAAGCGCTCCAGCCCGGGGTCGCGCGCCGCGCCGGCGGGCGTGATCCGCAGGAGCTTCGCGAGCAGCGAGTCAGCCCACGGTTCGCGGGCTTCGAGTTCGATGGCGGACGGGCTGCAATTCATCGCGCCCGCCGGCACGAGCCGTCCGCGCCGGGCGCTGGCGGCTTCGCCTTCGCCGCTGATCCATTCCATGCCCAGCGTGGCACCTTCGGAACATAGCCGCGCGAGCACGGGCACGACCTGACCGGGTGCAACGGAGAAGACATCGCCCGGGGCGAGGCGAACGACGGGCACTTGCTCTCCGGAAGCCAGCCGCACGGGCGGCGGTTCGGCCTGGGCGGCGAGGAGTTGGTGGCGGTTGCGCTCGACGGCTTTTTGCTGGAGCCAGCGCCCCGCGAGCATCAGGAAGGTGAACGTGGAAACGAAATCGAAGTAAACGAACCCGTGCGCGCCGCGCGTCCACGCGAACACGGAGCCGGCATACGCGGCGAGGAGTCCGAGCGAAATCGGAAGGTCGATGTGCAGCACGCCCTGGCGCAAGCTGCGCCAGGTGCGGATGAAAAAGTAGCTGCCGCCGATGAGGAACGAGAGAGTACCGAGGATGAGCGTGAGGCGCTGAAAGAGCGGCGCAAACTCGAAATCGCTGCTCATGCCGAGATAACGCGGCAGCGTGAAGAGCATGGTATTCAGCGCCAGCGCAGCGCAGAGGCCGAGGCGCAGGGTCAGCGCGCGGCTGGCCGGCGCGGCGGATTTTCCGGGCGGGCCGACGAGGTAGCCGAACGATTGCAACTCGCGCGCAAAGGCGACGACCTCGAAGACGCCGGGCTGCCAGCGGAGCGCCAACTGGCCGAGCGTGGGATCGACGTGGATGGCGAGCGCGCCGGGCTGGCGCGAGAAGAGCTTCTCGATGAGCCAGGCGCAGCCGATGCAGGAGAGCCCTTGCACGTCGAGCTTGAGCGTCCCGGTAGAGTCGCGCGCCAGTTCTTCGAGCCAGCCATAGTCGCGCTTTTGAAAGACCAGGGATTGCACCGGCGGGACGCCGCCTTCCTGCAAGTCGTAGAACTGCCCGAGACCGTTCCTGGCGATCAAGTCGTGGACGAACTGGCAGCCGGTGCAGCAAAAATCCGGGCGATGGGCGGTGGGTCGAAACGGCGTGCCGCAGTGGATGCAGACGCGTTGCTCAATGGCAGCTTGCATGGAGAGGAAGAGCGGCGCGCCAGACCAGCACGCCCGCCGAAACGAAGGCGAGGGCTTGCTGGGTCCAGCGCGCCGCTTGGGGGGAAATGCCGCGCTGCACGCGCCGCGCCTGCGTTTGCAGTAAAAGTGGCAGCGGGATCGTGCCCGCGACAAAACTTGCCATGTGGAGTCCGCCGCTCCACCACGACCCGGTGATCGCCGCCGCGCCGAGCATGAGCCAAAGCGGGCCGCACGGGAGCAGCGGGGTAAGCCAGCCGAGCGAACGATTGAGCCGTGCGCGGAGGAGGAACGAGGCGACAAAGCGCGGTTGAGGGAGGCGCGTTTCCAACCCGAGCCCGAGCACGATGAGGACGATGATGAACGCCCACGGGACGAGGCGCGCGGTGCTCCCCTGGAGGAAGGTGGCGACCGTCTGCCCGGCCGCGCCGCAGAGCGTTCCGGCGAGGGCGTAGGAAAGGAAACGCGACGCGTGATACTCGATGGGTCGGACCCGCAGCGCGCAGGCGAGCGGCCCGCACATCGCGGTGCAATGCACGCTCGTGGCGAGGCCGGCGACGAGCGCGGCGATCGGCGTGGCGAAGCTAGCGTTCATGCACGAGCGGCACCTCCGGCTGCTGGTGGCGGACGGCGATGACGACGAGCGTGATCGTCCCCGCGATGAAGAGGACGTTGGCGAGGATGAGCCAGATCCATGGGCGGTCTTTCATGGGATGATAGGGCCGAGGAAGGTGGCCGGTTTTTCGATGACAGTGCCGTCGCTCGACGTGATGCGGAAACGGATGGGGGGTTCGCCTTGCAAGTCGGCTCGGGGCAGAGTGAGCACGAGCGTGCGCATCTCTTCGCCGAGCGAACCCACGGGAACGCCACCTTCCGCCCCGCTCCAGCGCAAGCTGGGCGGGCCGCCGGCGATGGCGATTTGGAAGGTGACCGGCGCGTTGCGCTTGTTCTGCAAGCGGACGAGGAACTGGTTTCGCACGACGCCATTTTCGACGACGTAGGGGATGCCGGTAACGCGGGTGAGGCCCACGGCGGCGGATTTGAGCGTCGAGGTCGCGGCGGTGAGCGCGGCGGCGCCGAAGAGGGCGAGCGCGGTGTAGAGCAGGATGCGTGGACGCAGCCAGCGCGTGGGCTTTCCCGCGAAACCGTGGCGTGAGTCGTAACGAATGAGGCCGGTGGGGCGCTTGATTTTCGTCATCACGGAATCGCACGCGTCGATGCACGCGGTGCAGCCGATGCACTCCATTTGCAAGCCCTGGCGGATGTCGATGCCCGTCGGGCACACCTGCACGCAGCGCAGGCAATCGACGCAATCGCCCGCGCCCTCGGTGCCTTTGCGACCGCGCGGTTCGCCGCGTTGCGTGTCGTAGCCGACGACGAGTGAATCGCTGTCGATGAGCGCGGATTGCAAACGGCCATACGGGCAGAGGACGATGCAAAACTGTTCGCGAAACCAAGCGAGGTCGAACCAGAGCGCACCGGCGATGAGGAAGACGAAAACGAACGCGCCCCAATTCTCGCCGGGCGCCTGAGTCATCATCGTGTAGAGCCGCGGCAGCGAGACGAAATACGAAAGCAGCACGTGCGCGAGGAGCAACGAGACGAGCGCGTAGAGTGAGTGCTTGGCGAATCGGCGAATGGTTTTACCGAAGCTGGACGGTGTGCGGTGGAGCTTGCGCCGCGTGGTCGCGTCGCCTTCGCACCAGCGGTCGATGCGGCGCGCGAAGTCTAGAAAGACGGTCTGCGGACAGGCCCACCCGCACCATACGCGACCGAGCAGCGCGGTGACGTAAAAAAGACAGAAGCCGAGGCCGCTCAGGACGAAGAAGGCGATCCAGATGTCCTGCCCGAGAAAGGTCAGCCCGAAGTAGTGAAACTGGCGATGCGCAACGTCGAGGAAGAGCGCCGGGTGGCCATTGATGCGAATCCACGGGAGCGCGAAGTAGGTCGCGGTGAGGACGAGGGCGAGGATCGCGCGCCAGTTGGCGAAGCGGCCGCTGACCGCCGAAGGATGGATGAAGCGCCGTGAACCGTCGTCGTTGATCGTCGTGACGGATTCCCGCGAAGGGCGTGGCGGTGCCTCCATCATGGAGCGGGTGCGGGCGGCGGCACAAGGCCGGCCGGCGGTATCCAGCCGGGGACGGCGACGATTTCTTCGCCCGGTTTATGATGGGAGAAAATGTAGGCCGTCACCTCGGTGATCTTTTGCTTCCCGAGCAGAGGCCCCCAGGCGGGCATACCCTTGAGCAGGCTGCCCTCGGTGATCGTCTTCATTTCCTCCATGGGATGCCCGCCGTGAATCCATTCGTGATCGAGGAGATTGGGACCAATCAGGCCGGTCAGGTCGGGCTTGTGGCAGGCGGCACAGGTGGTCTCGAAGGTCGTCTTGCCGGCCGCGACCTCCTGCGGGTCCAGGCTCATTTTCCACAAGGACGCGTCGTCGATCACCCCGGACTTTTGCGCGGCGCGGGCGGTGTTTTCCGCCATCTCGCTTTGCAGCGCGAGCGCGGGAGAGGAGCCGAGGCCGTAAGTCTCGTAGTAGGCCCAGTAGAGGACCGCGAAGACCATCGCACCGTAGAGCGTGAGCAGCCACCAGCGCGGCAGGCGTTTGTCGTATTCCTGGATGCCGTCGTAGCTGTGTGGGCGGAGCGCGTCTTCGACCGGCTCAGTGAGGTACTTGACCGGTTCCATCGCGGGATTGTAGCGCTGCGGTTCGGGTGCAGGGTGGGTGGAATCAGGCGTGGTCATCGTTTTCGAGCGGAAGATTTTCCAGGCGCGCGACGGTTTCGCGCGGCATGCGACGGACGCGGATGAGGTGAATGATGAAGACGGCGAGGAAGAGCGTGATGCTCATGACGCTGAGCATGCGCTGCCATTCTTCGACGAGGATGCGGTGGAACATGACGGATTATTGGGCGGCGGTTTTCGGCGCCTCGGCGGGCGCGACTTTTTCGGACTTGCCGAGCTTTTGGAGATAGGAAATGAGCGCAATGATCTCGCGATCGGGCGGGACTTCGGCGCCGGCCGTCTTGAGGTCGGCGGCGATGGTGCCGGCCTGCGTGTCGCAGGCCTGCTGAATCTCCGCGTCGCTCATCGGCGGATAAGGCACGCCGATCTTGCGTTGCACGGCGAGTTTGCTGGGGAGCGCGAGCGTGTCGGTCTTGTCGGTGAAGAGCCACAGATAGTCGGGCATCGTCGAGCCGGGGCTGATCTGCCGCGGATCGCGCAGGTGGAAGTAGTGCCAGGAGTTGGGATACTTTCCGCCTTCGCGAGCGAGGTCGGGACCGGTGCGCTTCGAGCCCCACTGAAACGGATGGTCGTAGATTGACTCGCCCATTTTCGAGTAGTCGCCGTAGCGCAGCACGTCGCCGACGAGCGTGCGGATCTGCTGCGAGTGGCAGTTGTAGCAGCCTTCGCGGATGTAGATGTCGCGGCCGGCGAGTTCGAGCGGCGTGTAAGGAATCTGCCGCGCCCCTTCGATGTTGTTCGAGGTGTCGATCATCACCGTGGGGATGATTTGCACGAGGCCGCCGATGAAAACCGCGACCGTGGTGAGGGCGGTGAAAGGGAGCGCATTCGCGAGCAGCCGTTCATACCAATCGCCCCAGCCCTTCTTGGAAAACTCGATGTTCATGCTCATCGCCATCGCCGTGCCGATCAGGCCAACGATGCACATGCCACTCAGAAAAGTGGGCAGCGCGGCCCAGCCGGCGGCGAAGACGAGCAGCAAGGTGGTGAAGACGACCGGCGCATTTAGAAATCCGGCGACAAGGCCCATGCGCCCGCTCTTCTCCGGCACATACACCTCGATGCTTCCGTTCACCGTCTCCGCGCCGCGCGCTGTTTTCCAAATGTTCCAGGCGAGCATGATGAAACCGCCGAGATACATCAGCCCGCCGAGTGCACGGACGTGCATGAGCATTTTCGTCGAGGTTACCGCTTCGAGGAAATTGGGATACGCGAGTACCGTGCCGCCTTCCTTGGTTGCGCCGAGCATCAGCCCTTGCGTGATGCCCGAGACATACATCGAGGCCATGTAGATGAGGATACCGACCGTCCCGAGCCAGAAGTGCATGTTCGCCGCGCTCGGCGAATGCAGCGGGCGTTTCCACAGGCGCGGTGCGAGCCAGTAAAACATGCCTGCGGCCATAAAGCCATTCCAGCCCAGCGCGCCGCCGTGGACGTGTGCGATCGTCCAGTCGGAGTAATGCGAGAGGGCGTTTACCGAGCGGATCGACATCAGTGGTCCCTCGAAAGTTGCCATGCCGTAAAAGGTCACGGCCGCCGCGTAAAACTTCAGCACCGGCTCGGTGCGCAGCTTGTGCCACGCGCCCCGCAGCGTCAGCAAACCGTTCAACATTCCACCCCAGCTCGGCGCCCAAAGCATGAGCGAGAAGATCATCCCGAGCCGCTGGAGCCAGACGGGCAGCGAGGTATTCAGCAGATGATGCGGCCCAGCCCAGATTTAGATGAAAACAAGCGACCAGAAATGGACGATCGACAGCCGATAGCTGTAAACAGGCCGCTCCGCCGCCTTCGGCAGAAAGTAATACATGATGCCGAGGATCGGCGTGGTCAGGAAGAAGGCCACGGCATTGTGTCCGTACCACCACTGCACGAGCGCATCCTGCACGCCGCCAAAGATCGGATAACTGTGCGTCCAACTCGTCGGGATCGAGAGGTGATTGACGATGTAGAGCATCGCGACGGTGATGATCGACGCGATGTAGAACCAGATGGCCACGTAGAGGCTCGGCTCATTGCGGCGCGCGAGCGTCCAGAAAAAGTTGATTCCAAAAACCACCCAGATCACCGCGACCGCGATGTTGATCGGCCAAATCAGTTCCGCGTATTCCTTGCCGCGCGTCAGCCCGAGCGGGAGCGTGATCGCCGCCGCGACGATGATCGCCTGCCAGCCCCAGAAATGAATACGCGAAAGGAGCTGCGAAGCCGTGCGCGCCTTCACCAGCCGCTGCGTGGAGTAATAGATGCCCGCGAACATCATGTTGCCGACGAAAGCGAAGATGACCGCGTTCGTATGCAGCGGACGCAGCCGGCCAAAGGTCAGGAATGACGTTTTGAAATTCGCCTGCCACACACCGAGTTGCGTAGCGATAAGCACGCCGACGAGCATGCCGATGATGCCCCAGAAAATCGACGCCACCATGAATTGGCGGACGGGCGTGTCGTCATATTCGATGCGGGTTTTCGTGCCGGTAATTGCGTTACTCATGATCGGATTTACGGGAAGGGGTGGAGTCGGGTTCCAAGGGGAGCAATGCGTCGCGCTCGTTGAAGCTACGGGGATCGCAAGCCGTCGCGATCCACAGGATCACAAAGAAACCCACGAGCAGAAACCCGACGAAGATGGTCAGCGCGAGGACGTTCATCAATCGGCTCCAACCGCCGGATAGAGACGGGATTCCGCACCGCTCACAGCGGGCATCGCTGTGGTGATGGAAACGGAAGGCGACACGGTCGCGTGAACGGCACGGAGTGCCGTCTCTATCTGGGGCGGTGCCGCGCCTCTTTCACCACAGCGGCAATGCTCGCACCGGCCACAAGGGCCGGTGTCGGGCTCGGAGTTGACTGCATGTGTTTCCATCACGCACCCACTTTGCCCCGTCCGGATCGCCTGCGCTCACCGCCGCTTGTGCAGGACTCACCATCGGTTGTGTTGCGGTCGTCTCTGCCGGCTGTTATCCATTCCGGCGTGAAGATTTCCGAGTTGGGCACGATTTCCGAAAAACTCTCGCAGTCGCACATCGTGCGCGACTACGAGCGCGCGTTCTCAGAGGCGACCGGGCTGGCGCTGACCTTTGCGCCGGGTGGGAAAAAGCGGCCGGGCATGCGCGGCAGTACAGCGGCCAACGAGTTTTGCACACACATGGCCGAGAGCGAACCGGGCTGCCGAATGTGCGTGGACGTGCAGGAAAAGCTCGCGGCCACTGCTACCGGCGGCACCACGCAAAGCGTCATGTGCCTCGCTGGCCTCACGGACTCCGCCGTGCCCGTGCGCATCGGCGACAAGGTCCTCGGCTTTCTTCAGACTGGTCAGGTGGCGTTGAAAAAGCTCACGCCCGCGGACTTCCGCCGCGTCTCCGATTTTTTGAAAAAGGGGGGTGCTGATGTGGATTGGGAGACGCTGGAGCACGCGTATTTCGACACGCGGGTCATCGGGCGAAAGCAATATGACGCCGTCCTGCGGTTGCTCGAAGTCTTCGCCCAGCATCTGGCGCTCGCCGCCGAGCAGATCGCCACGCAGCAGACCCACGCGGAGCCGCCGATGATCGAGCAGGCGCGGCAGGTCATCGAGGAGCGCAGCGGCGAAACGCTGACACTCACGGACATCGCGCGGAGCGTTCACGCGAGCACGTTTCACTTCTGCAAGACCTTCAAGCACGCCACGGGCATGACCTTCACCCAGTACCTCGCGATGGTTCGTATCGCCAAAGCGAAGAAACTCCTCGCCAATCCGCAGGCGCGCATCTCCGAGATCGCCTTTGAGGCTGGCTTCGCCTCGCTCACGCATTTCAACCGCATGTTCCGCCGCATGGCCGGCCAGTCGCCGACGGATTTCCGGCGGCAGGTTTTCGGACTGCGTTAGGCTCGAACTCCGTCAACCGACTCGGGCTGGGAAGAGCGTCAGCGGGGATAAAAAGCCGTGACTGTCCGCGAACACACCCGCGTCTGCACGAAGTGCGGCGGAAACTCCGCCTACACATGCGCCACGCACCGCAAGAAACGGTAACGCAAAGACTTCAGGGCAAGGCCGCTCGCCGTGCATCCCTCCGGTGTGATGTTGTGTCAGGAATCGCCCGTGAATCCTGTCTTTATCAGCTTTCCAGGGTGATTTTGGAAGTGGGTTGGGCGGGACTCGAACCCGCAACCAACGCCTTAAAAGGGCGGCTGAATTGCAGAGTAAATTGACACCACCGCCAATTCACCGCCAATGAAAGCCAAGAACGCTGAGAAAGAAAAACCCCAACAATGGCCCTATGTCCGCTGGTTGGAACGTGAAGAGTCTTGGATGGTGGACGCGAGGACGAAGGATGGCGGTGCCCGAAAGTATTTCAAGTCCCGCGACGCTGCCGACACCTACGCGCGCAATTGTCGCCTTCATCGCGGAGAGAATGGCACGCGCGTCTTCGGCGATGTAGAGCTGAAGAAATTCGGCTGGAGTGTCCAACGGGCGATCGAATTCGCGCTGGAGCATCTTCGCCGAGAGGAAAAGTCGGTGGCTATTGAAGCCGCCATCGATGAGCTGATCCAAGTGCGAGCCGGTGCCGGCCGGTCTGATCGTTACCAGAATGACCTACGCTTGCGCCTGGACCGCTTTGCAGCGGTATTCCCAAAGCGAAGCGTCGCCAGCATCACCGCGAAAGAATTGGACGAATGGCTTGCCGGGTTGTGCGACAAGGATGAGCCGACTCGCCCGCTGTCACCAGGCACGCGCAACACCTTCCGCCGAGATCTTCGGACGCTCTTTTCGTTCTGCGAAAAACGCAGCTACTGCCCCTCGAATGAAGCAAAGAAAACGGAGAAGGCGCGCGAGATGGATAAGCCGGCCGCAATTCTCACTCCGAAGCAGGCCGGGGCACTTCTCTCCGCATGTGGCGACGATACTTTGCCCGTGGTGGCGATCTCCCTCTTTTCCGGCCTCCGCGCGGCGGAAGTGGAAAAACTCGATTGGGCTGAAGTCGACCTGAGGGGCAAATACATCGAAGTGACCGCGGCAAAATCGAAGACGGCCCGCCGGCGCCTGGTCCCGATCTCCGCGAACCTTGCGGCGTGGCTTCGCCCTTTGGCGAAGAAAGCGGGTGCCGTGGCGCCCGTAGGCCTTCGCAAGCGCTTGGATGCTGCCAAAGAGCGCGCGGGCTTCGTGGAGTGGCCACAGAACGCCATGCGCCACTCCTACGGCTCCTATCGCCTGGCGGATTGTCAGGACGCGCCGCGAGTAGCGCTCGAAATGGGAAACAGCGCGGCGATGGTCTTTGCCCACTATCGGGAATTGGTGAGGCCTAAGGACGCGCTGGCCTATTGGAAATTGCGGCCGATTGCGGGCAAGCGGATTACCACCTTTCCGCCATCTGGCTTCGAGCAAGCGGCGTGACGTTGTTTTGACACGCAGGCGGTTGCATATGAGTGCAACCGCAACACCTGCCCTGCTTAACAAGGCGCAACTTGCCGAGGCAATCGGGGTCTGCCCGCGCCAGATCAATGTAATGATGACGGCGCGGCAAATCCCCGTGATTCGGCTTTCCCGCAATCTCGTTCGATTCGACCTCGAAAAGGTGCTGGCAGCCTTGGCCGTGTTCGAACAACCCGCCATTGGAGGACGCGCGTAATGCTCCTCGGCGAACTTGATCTTGATTCCTCGCCGGCCACGGCCGCGCTGGGAAAGATGGAAGGGAAGATGGGGGGCACTACCTCCGCGCTTTCCAAGCTGGGCGGCGTGTCCGGTGAGCTGGCCTCAGGTCCGTTCCTGGCCATCTGCGCGGCGCTC
>NZ_JBDUCX010000208.1:0-12115 GCF_040003245.1 Chthoniobacter sp. | reverse complement strand
CCTCGAGCAGCGCCGCCTGCGTCTTCGGCGGCGTGCGGTTGATCTCGTCGGCGAGCAGCATCTGCGTGAAAATCGGTCCGCGCTGGAAAACGAATTGCCGCCGGCCGGTCGCCGGGTCTTCCTGGATAATGTCCGTCCCGGTGATATCCGCCGGCATGAGATCGGGCGTGAATTGGATGCGCCGGAACGAAAGATCCATGGTGCGCGACAGCGAGCGAATCATCGCCGTCTTCGCGAGGCCCGGCACGCCCTCGAGCAGGCAATGCCCACCCGCCAGCACGGCGATCACGAGTTGCTCGATCACCTCGTGCTGGCCGACGATGAACTTCCCCATCTCGTCGGCGATTCTCTTGTAAGCGTCCACCAGCATCGCCGCGGCGGCTTTGTCATCGAAAGGAGCGTCAGTCGCCGGGGCGGCCTGATCGGGGCTGGAGGGAGTGCGTGTGGACATGAAAAGGGATTGGGAAACGGTGTTTCTAGAAACTAAAACGCCGTTCGGCAAGAAATGCGGCGAACGGCGTCAAACGGGTGCGCAGAAAAGCACTCGCGACAAATTAAGGCGTGAATTCCAAACTCGCGTGCGGCGACTCGACATTCATGGAGGAGGGCGGTCCGAACACGCTGGCGCCACCGGGAACCTGCGTGGGCAGCCACTTGGCTGGATCCTCGGTGAGCTTGCGGAAGCTCGCCAGTTGATTGACAAAATCTTCACCCTCGGCGGCCGAGACCTGCTGCACCGTCTGCTTCATGTAGTCGCTGACCTGCGTCGACACTTGGGTCATGTGCAACACGGAGCCCGTAGGCAACCAGGCATCCTTGCTCACAAAGGCCAGGGCAATCGCCGCCGCCGCCGCCAGCGCGGTCGCCGAGCGCCGCAAGAAGCGATTGGGCAGATGGACGTCGAGCAGCTTCATCCGCTGTTCGGCCGTCAACGCGAGGGAGATCTTCCCTTCTTCGCGGTCGAAAGTCTCTTCGATCATGAGCCCGAGATCGATCGTCTTGTAGACGTCTTCGCGGCACTCCTCCGAAACGGCGAGCATGGACTCGACGTAGAGGCGCTCCTCCGGACCGAGCTCGTTGAGCGCGTAATCCGTCAGATCTTGATCGGAAAGCTTTCCTCTCACCTCACGCTACTCCCTTCTTCAGATAGATGATCTTCTCGTCCTTGTCGTCGCGATCCATCTTGCCGCGCAAGTTGCGCATGGCCGCGTTCAAAAGGAAACCGACATTCCCCACGCTCAACCCGGTGATCTCGCTGATCTCCTGGTAGGAATGGTGATGGTGAAAACGCAGGCGGACGACTTCGTATTGATTCTTCGGCAGCTCCTTCACGAGCTCCATGAGCCGCTCCACGCGCTCCTTGCGCTCCAGTTCCATCAGCGGCGTCAGCCCTTCGCAGCGCTTGGTCTCAAACTCCTGCGCTTCGACGT
Organism: Chthoniobacter sp.; assembly: GCF_040003245.1. NCBI lineage: Bacteria > Pseudomonadati > Verrucomicrobiota > Spartobacteria > Chthoniobacterales > Chthoniobacteraceae > Chthoniobacter > Chthoniobacter sp. The sequence continues at coordinate 10,685 of NZ_JBDUCX010000208.1, read as the reverse complement.
AAATATAGCGGTCTTCCTTCTTCAGCGACTTCAGTGCGCAATTGCGGCACACGGTGAACAGCCACTGCGAAAGATGCCCCTCGATGTTCTCCTGCTCCTGATTATGCAGACGCATAAACGTCTCCTGCACCACATCGCGCGCCCGCTCGATCTCACCCACGATGCTCATCGCATACTGCAAAAGTGGGCGTTCGTAACGTTCGAGGGCGCTTTGGACCCAGGCGGCTTTCTTTTTCTGTTTAGTGCCAAACATGTGTGGATTTCTGGAGGTGGACTACGCTCTAGATAATCCCTTCGGGTCTCTTTTGCTGGCTTTTTCTGGCACTTTTTTTAGTATTTTTTACAAATATACGCAAGATGCTGATATGCAATGACTTGAGATGACGTCCACCGCCCGGCTTCACTGGCAACGGCGATAGGAATGGAACCTCAGGCAGCCCTGGCCCTTTTCTCCATCCGGAAACGTCCCCTCGTCCGTCGTGCCCGCACCCCACCCGGCTTCGATATGTTGCTGGGTACGAAGCGGTGGAACGAGTCACAGGCACGACAACGAGGACGAGGGGGTGCCGCGGAGGCGGCAAATTACTCTGGCCGGATGTTGTGGTTGAGGCGGAAGAAGTTCTCCGGGTCATAGACGCCCTTCACTTTGGCCAGGCGGGCGTAATTGGCCCCGAAGGCCCATTTCACCCGGTCGGTTTCCTCGGCGGTCAGGAAGTTCGCGTAGGCGCCACCGGTGGCATACGGCAGGGTCGCGAGATACACCTCCCGCGCCCAGGCGATGCCGGCGAGGTCCTCGGCGCGCGACGTCCAGCGACCATGCACATTCATCACGAAGTTGGAGTCGCGGTTGCCAAAGGCCGTGGCATTCGCCGCCACCTTTCCGGCCATGCCGCCCAGTTGCGCGACGAAGATCTCGCTCTCCGGCGAAGGCAAATCCCCGGCCAGCGCCACGAGCTGGTCGAGCAGTCCATCCTTCAGCTCGGTGAAATTGTGAGTCTTCCAGTAGTTGCGCGCTCCTGGCGCAAGCAGCGGATCGAAGGTCTGCTGCCAGGCGGTGAAGGGCATCATCCCGACATGCTCGCCCAGCACCGTCCCAAACCCCGCCAGCGGCGCGATGAGCTTCCGCCCCGTCTCTTCCGAGCCCAGATAGCAGAACGCCAGGACAAGGATGTCCTGCCCGTGCACTTCCGGCGGGAGAAAGGGCAGCGGCGGCGCCTTGCGCAGCACCATCCACACACTGAGGTCCTCCGGCGTGGTGGCGAGGAAGTCGCGATATTTGCGGAGCACCGAGTTGGCTTCGGAGCGGGAAAAGACGATCAGTCCTCCCAGAATCTGCGGGCCCACCGGGTGCAGTTCGAACTCAAATTCCGTGACCACACCGAAGTTGCCGCCGCCGCCCCGCAAAGCCCAGAACAAGTCCGGATGCGAGCTGGCGCTGGCCTGCAGGCACCGCCCGTCGGCGAGGACGACCCGGGCGGAGACGAGGTTATCGGAGGTGAGCCCGTGTTTCCGGGTCAGCCAGCCAAATCCGCCGCCCAAGGCGAGGCCCGCGATGCCCGTCGTGGAATTGATCCCCGTGGGCACGGCGAGACCGTGCGCTTGGGTGGCACGATCGACATCGGCCAGGGTGGCGCCCGGTTGCACGTAGGCCCGTCGCGCGGCGGCGTCGACGCGCACGTGTTTCATCGCGGAAAAGTCGATCATCACGCCGTCGTTACAGACCGCGAGGCCGGCGATATTATGCCCGCCACCCCGGATCGTGACGGTCAATCGATTCTCTCGGGCGTGGTTGATGGAATGCACCACATCCGTTTCCGTGCGGACGCGCAGGATCATGGCCGGCCGCCGGTCGATCATGCCATTCCAGATCGCGCGGGCTTCATCATAGGCGAGGTCGCCGGGCACGATGACGTCGCCGCTGAGGCGTTGTTGCAGGGATTCGAGGTTTTTGAGGGTATCTGTTGTCATTACGTTAACTCTGTTGTGTGGGAAGACGCCTAGGGTGGCGTCTAGTGGCCCATCGTCGTTCACCGCTTGCGCAAAGTCCTTTTCAAGACCTGATTATTTCCTTATCTCTACAAGTTCGGATTTTTGCCCGGAAAGAATCCCGACGACAACGACCATGGTGCATCGTTTTCCATCCTTCGAGATTGACGAACCCGCTCGCGAATTGCGAGCCGGTTCGCGCGTTCTGCCGCTCCAGCCGCGCGTCTTCGATCTGCTCGTCTACCTCGCGAAGAATCGCGGCCGCGTCGTGTCGAAGGATGAGTTGCTCGACACCATCTGGGCCGATGTGACGGTGGCCGACGGTTCGCTGCAACGCGCCGTGAGCCTCGCCCGCGCCGCCTTGGCCGAGGCGGGCGCGCCCGATGTCATCCGCACCCATGCCCGGCGTGGCTACCGCTTTTGCGATGGCGACACGTCGATTGCCGACGCCACCCCGGCCAGCCCCGCCGCTCCTTCCGTCAACAAGGCCAGCGCCCTGGAGCGCGCCCACGCCGCCTGCGTCGCGCACGACTGGCTGGCCGCGATTGCCGCGTTCGAGGAAATGGATGGCCTCGAAGGATTGAGCGCGGACGATTTGCACTGCTGGGCGCAAGCCGCCCAACACGCCGGCCAATCGCGCAACGCCATCCCCCCGCTCGAACGCGCCGTGGCCGCTTATACGAAGAGCGGCGACAAGATTCGCGCCGCTTGGGTGGCGATCCACCTCGCGCAACTGCGCCTCGAATGGCGTGAGCCCATCCTCGCCAATGGCTGGTATCAGCGGGCCACCCGGTTGCTGGAAAACGAGCCGCCCTGCCTCGAGCAAGGCCACCTCGCGCTGCTCGGCAGCCGCATGGCCTTGTATCAAAACGATCTCGATAAAGCCTTGGAACTGGCCGAACAGGCCCGCGCCGCCGGCGAGTGTTTCACCGATCCCGACCTCGAGAGCCTCGGCCTTTTGTTTGTCGGCCAGGCCCGTCTTTTTCTGGGCCGCATCCGCGAGGGTCTCGCCGCGATCGATGAAGCGGGCGCCTCCGTCACGGCCCATGATCTCACCCCATGGGCCGGCGGGCTCATCTATTGCGGCGTCATCTATTCCTGCATCACGCGGGCCGACTGGCCACGCGCCGGACTCTGGACCGAGCAGTTCACCCGCTGGGGCAAGGACAAGGGCATCACCGCATATCCCGGGCTCTGCCAGATCCATCGCGCTGAGATGCTCTCCGCCCGCGGCGAACTGAGGCAGGCCGAAAGCGAAATCCGCGCGACCTGCGCCATGCTCGCCCAGGACGCACCGTGGATCGAAGGCGAAGGCTGGCGCGTGCTCGCGCAGATCCTCCTCTCCAAGGGCGAATTCGACGAGGCGCGCCAGGCGCTCGCCCGAGCCACGGAGCTCGGCTGGGAATCGCAATTCGATCTCGCCCTGTTGCGCATGGTCGATCGCGACGCGGATGGCGCCGCCACCCTGCTCGCCCGCATCCTCGCGGAAAATGCGTGGTCAGCGCGTTCGCGGAAGGGCCGCGCCCTCGCCCAATACTGCATCGCCGCCGCCACCGCCGGCCGCCTCGAGGAAGCCCGCCAGGCCATGGCCGAACTGGAACGCGATCCCGACCTCGCCTCCACCGCCGCCCTGCAAGCCTTCGCCACCCAGGCCCGCGGCGAACTCGCCGTGGCCGAAGGCCGCCGCGCCGAAGGCCTCGCTCTCTTGCGTGGCGCACTCCGCGCCTGGCTCGAAGTCGAAGTCCCCATCGCCGCCGCCCACACTCGCCTGCGCCTCGCCGTCCTCCTCGCCGCCGAGGGCGACCGCGAAGCGGCTGCGCACGAGCTGGCCGCCGCCCACGCCGCCTTCCGCCGCGCCGGGGCCGATGGCTGGATTGTGATCTGCGGACAACTGCAAGCGCACCTGGGCCTCGATGCACCGCAATTGACCTCTTCCGTATCGTCGTCATGATTTCGCATGCCCTTACGGCATGCCATGACCTTCTGGAGCGATAACTCAACGAGACTTTTTGTCCGACACCCACGGGGAAAATGCTCGCCGCGCTCTTCCAGATATTCCTCCATCGTTGCGCTGCTCCTGGTGGTTTCCGCGGTCGTTGGCCGGTGCGGCGGCGTGGATCTCGGATCGGAAATCGGGAACGATCCCACGGAGCGCATGCCGGTTTTCATCAAGACGAATCTCGCCACTGCGTATTTCCCAGCCTCATGGCGGCAACCGCCGACCAGTATCCAATCCACACCTTATACCGGCAGTGATGAGATCAAGCCGGCGCTGGATGCGGAACTGCGGAAATATCCGAAGGAACTTTTGCAGAGGCATCTCTATGAAATCGATTTGTTCGATTCGCTGGTCATTTCCGGAACGACCGTCGCGGGCACCTACCTGAATAAATCCGTCTTCCTCCGGGTGCAGGAGAGCCGGGTGGCCACTCTCCGGACGCTGCATCGCCAGATCTCGAACATCTTCTTCAAAGCGCATTTTGCCTATCTCGACAGCGCCGCCTGGAAAGCCAGCAACCCGGCGAATTTTAAATACGCGGAGGAAATCTCCCGCGAGATCAAAAAAGATACGAGCCTGCTGCCGAACAAGCTGATCGCCCAGAACGGCTTTCTGTCCGACCGTTCCACGATCTCTTTGCAGGATGATTTCAACGTCATCGCCCAGAATCTCTTCCATCCCTATGGCGACTTTTGGGCGGTGGCCGATGCCAACCCCAAGCTCCTCGAGAAAGTGACCCTGACGATCCGCTTCTACAGCCAACTCGACCCCCGCTTCACCGAGAAGTATTTCCGCGCCATCTACGTGCGCAACGCGGAAGCGGGCGTGTATTCCCAGGGCAACTGACGGTGCCAGGCACTTGGCCAGTGGTCGGGATGCCCGGCCTCAGCCTCCGCGGTGCGAATGCGCAAAGTTCGCGACGGCAAACTTGATGCAGTGGCTCATGTCATGAACCCGGCGTTCCAGGTCGCCCAGGTTCTCGCACACACAGCTTTCGGTCTTATCCTCCAATTCTTCACGGGCCATGCGGAGATGGAGAGCAGCAACGGCGATGCGTCTCTTGATCGCGGCGGCCCGCCCATCGCCCAGCCTTTCAAAGGGGAGCGTCTCCCCCTGAAAGGGCAGAAAAGCGTCGGGATGAATCACCGTATGCCGGCGCTTGTAATGGCGAAAACCCAGCTTTCGCATGAGACGCAGGCCGTCCATGGATTTGAAACTGGCCACCTGTCGCACGTGGCGAAGGGAAAAGAGATGGGGCAGCACCACGGCGCGCAGGGCCTCGAACATGATCCCGCGCCGGCGCCATTCCGGTTTGGTGTAAACGTGCAAATCATCCGGCCCCATATCGTAGACTGCGGCCACGCAAAGGCCGTCCCCGGAATAGATGAAATAGAAAGAGCAACTGGCCTCATTTTCCGCCTCCCCGCTCGGCATCTTTTCCCACACCCGGGCCAGCCGCACATGGCGCGTCAGCGGGCGGGTGAATATCCAGTCCACCCCCGAGCCATCATTCACCGAGTCGATGATGTCCTCCATCGTTTCGTCTTTCATCCGGGTAGGTAGCGCCGAAGGGCGATGGCGTCCAATGATGAAGGGGAAGTTGCCAAACTCCCTGGGCCCTCAGCGCGACCATCCCTTGCCAGTGGGTCACCTTTCGGCACGCCTCGTCCGCACGCCGGGCCGCCGCGTCAGGGTTTCGCGGCCTGAGGTTTCACCCCGAGAAGCAGAATGGGATAAGGCGGGTCGTACTTGTTGCAGCGCAGGCGGAGGGTTTCGCCTTTGTGGACCTGCTTGGTAAAGACGACCTGGGCGCGGTTGTCGCCTTTCACGAGTTCGCCGTCGAGTTCGTGCGCGCTCAGCGCGTGCCAGCCTTTGATTTTGAATGTCTTCTCGTCCCAGACTTCTTCCGCCCAATTGCCGCCCTTGTTGCCCTGGTTGTCGTAATTGCAGGCGAGGAGAAGATAACCGTCGGAGTTGACCTTGATGTCGGCGACGCCGTTGCCCTTGTCGGGCGGCATGTAAATGACCGCGCCATACTTCAGGAAGGCCGGCGGCACTTTCACCCAGCTCTTCTTGTCAGTGCTTTCGACGAGCGGGCTGGATTGCATGCCAACGACTTCGATTAGCGCGGGCGTATGGCTCAAGGCCTCCCAATCGGCGGCCCAGGCTGAGGCGGGCAGCGCCGCGAGGAGGATGGGAAGGATGCAGCGGTAGTTCATGGGGTGGTGAACGATGCTGCGCAACCGTGGGCGAAAGACGCAAGATTGAAACGGGCATCTGGAAAAAAGGCGGTAGTTGACAGATCGCGCGCCATGGTGTTCACTTGCGCATGGGAGAGAGAGACTATGGGAGGTTCCCGGGGGCGCCTCGGGCGATGAAGGCGAGGACGCACACAGGCAGACCACGTTGAAGACAGAACCATTACGACTAACCGCTTACGGCCCGGCGCGTGGCGGCGCTGGGGAATGGGCGGGAGCGAGCAGGAGCCACAACTCGATTGGACGACGGCGATACAGAGGAAATCGCACCGAATCGCACCCAATCGCACCTTTGAATAGGCCGCCGGCATCGCCCGCCTCGCGGCTTCGTGCCCGATCCCAGCGGCTCGATCTGAATGAAGAAACCGGGGCGAATAAACGCGAATCAAGCCCGCACAAGGCAAATCAAGGTAAATCAAGGCGCAGTTTTTCGCGCGCCGCTCCCGGGCTGGGCAGCCATGTGCGGCGGACCGACGGTGGAAACCAGAAGAGGCGCCGGGAGCCAGAACCACGCGCCCAAGCTGGATTTCGGCGAGCCTCGATCCAGAGTAATCGTGGTCAATCGTGCCTGATCGTGCCACCAATTTTTTCGCATAGTTCCCCATTCGTCTTTCCTCATCCGCTCTACGCTCGACATCCCGGACCCCGCCGGGTAGGAGTGCGCCCTGGCTCGTCCCCTCCCCGGCGACCGTTATTTTTCACCGCACCATCCCGAGCCCGTCTCGGGTAAGAAAAACCGTCGCCCTTGAAGACTCCGCAGATATTTTCCGATCCTACCGGCCGCCGGAAGGTGCTCGTCGGCTTTCTGGCCGCGGTGCTGTTGCTCCTGCTGGCGGTCTTTGGCTCGGCGTTTTTCTTCAGTGTGCGCAGCCGGTCGGCGAACGTCATGAATGTGGGGATACTGGCCAAAAATGACGCCAGGCCCGGGGGCTCGGCGGTCATCTATTCGTCGCGCCGGGCGCCCGTGAGCAATAGCCTGCTCGAGAGCTACCGGCGGGATTCGCTCCAGGCGATCGAGAAGACCGAGAAGACCACGGACAAGAAGGTGGTGGGCGCCACGCCGGCCGCGGCGGCGCCCGTGGCGGATGCCAGCAAGGTGGTCGTGGGTTTCTACGCGGCGTGGCAGACGACCGGCCTCAATTCCCTGCGCAGTAATGCGGACAAGCTCACCCACGTGATGCCGGAGTGGCTGCACCTCGGCAAGGACGGCGGCAGCCTCGATCTCACCGAATGGCAGGTGCCCGAGAGTTCGCGTTCGCCGGAGATCAAGCAAATCGCCCAGCAACACGGGCTCCAGGTCTGGCCGATCCTGAACAACTACGATGAAACGCTGGGCTTCGAATCGAAGCGCGTGCACCTGCTTTTGCAGACGCCGGCGTTGCAACAAAAGCTGGCCGAGGGGATTCGCGACTGGCTCTTGCAACAGGGCTACCAGGGGTTAAATCTCGACTTCGAGGCCCTTGCCGAGGCCGATTACGTGAAGCTCGGCGATTTCGCGAAGCTGCTCGGGGCCACGCTCCACGCCGCGAAGCTCGGCCTGAGCATGGATCTCGAGGTGGCCCGACTGAAGAGCAAGGCGATGCCGGCCTATGTCGCGGCGAATGATTTCATCATCCTGATGGCCTACGACGAGCACGACGCCAGCGCGGCGCCGGGGCCGATCGCGTCGGTCAGTTGGGCCTCGAAGACGCTCCTCGAGGCCATCAAGGTCATCCCCCGCAACAAGCTGGTGCTCGGCATCGGCGGCTACGGCTACGACTGGGCGACGGGCAGGAAGGAGGCCGATTCCATCAGCTACCAGGAAGCGCTGCTGCGCGCCCGCGATTACGGTCCCGCCGGACTGGCAGAACAGGTGGTGCGCTTCGACGGGGACAGTCTCAATCCGCGCTTCGAATACGCCGATGAAAAGGGCGTGAAGCACAAGGTGTGGTTTCTCGATGGCGTGACGGCCTTCAACCAATGGGCGCTGGGCCGGCAAGCCAATGTGCGCGGCGCGGCGCTCTGGCTGCTCGGGTCCGAAGATCCCACGATCTGGTCGGTGCTGGACAAGAGCGCCCTGACCAAGCCGGCCGCGTCCACGGCGCTGGAGAAGATTAGTTTTCCCTATGCGATCGAGTTCGTCGGCGAGGGGGAGATTCTTTCCGTCATCGCCGAACCCAGCACCGGCGAACGCAAGCTGACCCTGGACGAGAAAAGTGGGCTGGTGACCGACGCCCAGTACACACGCTTCCCCTCGTGCTATGTGATCCAGCGCCGGGGCTATCAGCCGATGAAGCTCGCGCTGACGTTTGATGACGGGCCCAGCGAGGAGTTCACGCCGCCGGTTCTCGACGCGCTGCGCGAGCAGAAGGCGCCCGCCACGTTCTTTATTCTCGGCCAGAATGCGGCGACCTATCCCGGGCTCATCAAGCGAATGTGGAATGAAGGCCACGAAATCGGCAACCACACCTTTACGCATCCGAATCTCGCGGTGGTCAGTCCCCAGCGGGAAGTGATCGAGCTCAACGGCACCAAGCGCGCCCTGGAAGGGATTCTCGGGCGCTCGACGATCTGGTTTCGCCCACCCTATCAGGCCGACGCCGAACCGAGCAGCGCGGAGGAGGTGCGGCCGATCGTCACCGCCGCGCACCTCGGCTACGCGATGGTGGGCGAATTGATCGATCCGCAGGATTGGAATTTGTGGAAGGGCGAGCTCGGGTATCAGACCCGGCGGAGCGCGGAAGACATCACCCAATCGGTGATCGACCAGGTGACCACGATGAAGGCCAACATGATCCTGCTGCACGACGCCGGAGGCGACCGGGCGATGACGGTGCAGGCGATCGGGCTGATCGTGCCGCAGTTGCGGGCGAAGGGCTATGAGTTCGTGCGGGTGTCGGACCTGATCGGCAGCACCCGCGAGCAGGTCATGCCCTCGCTGAGCAAAGGCGAGCAACTCATCACCTGGATCGATGGATTGATGTTCGGGCTGATCTTCGCGTTTTTCCGGTTCCTCGGCCTGGCCTTCATTGTCGCCATTGGGCTCGGCATCGTGCGGGTGGCCTTTGTCACGACGCTCGCGCTCTGGGTCTATTTCCGCTCGAAGCCGCTCGGCCGGCCGATCGAAAATCCGCCGCTGGTCAGCATCATTGTCCCGGCCTTCAACGAACACGCCGTGGTGGGACGCACGATTCGCAGCGTGCTGGCGAATGATTATCCGCGCATGGAAGTGATCTTCGTGGACGACGGCTCGACCGACGGGACCGCCGAGGCGGTGGAGCGGGAATTCGCCGGCAATCCCATCGTGCGCGTAATCCGGCAGCTCAACGGCGGCAAGGCGTCGGCGCTGAACCACGGCATCACGGCTTGCCAGGGAGAGATCGTCGTGGGGCTCGACGCGGACACGCAATTTCCCAAGGAGACGATCACGCGGATGATCCGGCACTTCCGCGATCCGCGCGTCGGCGCCGTGGCGGGGAACGTGAAGGTCGGCAATCGGATCAACCTCATCACGCGCTGGCAGGCGCTGGAATACATCACCAGCCAGAATGTGGACCGCCTGGCCTACGCGCAGCTCAATGCCGTGACCGTGGTGCCGGGCGCGGTCGGCGCGTGGCGGCGGACGGCGCTGGAGGAAGTGGGCGGCTATCTCACCGACACGCTGGCCGAGGACATGGACCTCACCTGGCGCATGCGGCGCAAGGGATGGAAGATCGAAACCGAGGCGGGCGCGATCGCACTGACCGAGGCGCCGGCGACCACTCGCTCGTTTTTCAAGCAACGCTTTCGCTGGAGCTTCGGCACGCTGCAATGCCTGTGCAAACATCGCGGCGCGCTCTTTCGCTATGGCTGGTTTGGCTGGGTGGGACTGCCCACGCTGTGGCTGTTCCAGATCCTCTTCCAGGTGCTCGCGCCACTGGTCGATCTCCAGGTGTTCTATTCCCTGTGGTCGTTTGGCGCGTCGTGGTATTCACAGCATTACCTCGGCGTTGTCAATCAAGCCGCCACGCCGCCGGGGGCGATGCTGGAGCAGACGCTCTTGTTCTACGCGCTCTTCTACGCCGTGGAACTCGCCGGCGCGGCGGTCGCCGTGGCGATCGATCGGGATGGCTGGCGCCTGCTGCCGTGGCTTTTCCTCCAGCGCTTCTTCTACCGGCAATTGATGTACGCCGTGCTCTGGAAGGCCTTGATCCGCGCCGTCGTCGGCTCACGCACGAGCTGGGGCAAATTGGAGCGCCGCGGGACCGTGAACATGGAACCGGCGCCCGGACCATGAGGGAATTTAGCAATTAGCATTTAGGATTTAGCATTTGGGAGTTACGCACCGCAGTAGACTCAAATGCTAAATCCTAAATGCTAATTGCTCCCTACGGCTGCACCGTCCAGATTTCGGCGACCCGATTCTCCGCGGGGTCCTTGGGATCGAAGAGCTGCGGGCTCCCCATGGGCACGGTCTGGATGAC
>NZ_JBDUCX010000032.1:0-37108 GCF_040003245.1 Chthoniobacter sp. | reverse complement strand
CGGAAAATGCCCGGACACTTTTTCTAAGCCTGGCTTAGACGTAGGGCGTCCCCCTCCCCAAACCCACGGCTCATGCCGTGGGCCTTCAGAGGACTTCCGACGGTCAATTACCGCCGCGGCACGTTGTTGCGGGTTTTGTTGGCGATCCGAACCGCGTTGCCATCGAAGCAGACTTCTGCGGAACCGTTTCCCGCCGGATAGGTACCGATGAGTTGGCGGGGGGGGTGATAGAACGCACGAGGGACCGTGCGAATGGCTGTGGTGTCGTCGGTAAGCATCGCTTCGCTGCCGACGATCGGGAGCGACGAGGCGAGGCCGGCGAGAAGTGCGAGCGAGGTAGCGAGGATGAGACGGGGTTTGTTCATGTGCTGAGTGTTCTCGCAGAACTCCAGGCGCCACCTGCTCTCGTGCGAGCGCAACCTGGCAGCGCTCGTCAGTCAGTCTGGAAAGCCGATGCTTTCGCCTAAGACTCAATACAACCTGGTCAACGCGAAGAGTTACTTTCAGGAGCACCTTTGCGTGGGTGATTACTACGCCGAATGCGAGCGGGTGCAGGGCGAATGGATGGGAGCAGGCGCGGTAATGCTCGGACTTTTGGGTGTAGTGGGGCAGGAGCAATTCCTCGCGCTCTGCGACAATCTTAATCCGACGACGGGCAAGCGATTGACACAGCGGCACAAGACGACACGGCGCGACGAAAGCGGCGATGGTGAAGTGGCGAACCGGCGTGTGTTCTATGACTTCACGCTCTCTCCGCCGAAGTCGGTTTCGGTGGCGGCGTTGGTTAGCGGAGACGAGCGAATCGTCGCCGCTCACAGCGCGGCCGTGAGGCTGGCGGTCGCGGAGCTGGAGAAGTTTGCCACCACTCAAATCCACGAGGGACGCCAGAGACGCGATCGGCATACCGGCAACCTGGTCGCGGCGCTGTTTGGCCACGATACTTCCCGCGCGCTCGATCCGCACCTGCACACGCATTGCATCCTATTCAATGCAACCCATGACCCCGTGGAGGGTCGTTGGAAAGCGCTTCACAACTACAGCCTGCTCGCTGCGCAGAAATATGTGGAGAACGTCTATTACCATCATCTCGCGCAGGCACTCCACGGCTTCGGCTACACGGTCGTAAACTCCGCGCGAGGTGATTTCGAGATCGCGGAAGTCTCGGCGGAAGTGCGCGAGCGTTTCTCGAAGCGGCACCGCGAGATTGACGAGAAGACGCGCGCGCTGCTTGCCGCAAATCCGGAAAAGATCGAGGGAAACGTCGCCGACATCCGCGAGCACATTGCGCACAAGGAGCGCGGTCGGAAGCTGCCGGCGCTGCCTTTGGAACGCCTGCGAGACTTCTGGCGCGGGCAGTTGGAGCCGCACGAATTGGCGGCGCCCAGATTGGCGACGGCGGCAGTAACCTCGCATCGCGCGATGAGCGTGGGGGAGGCCGTGTCGTGGGCGGAAGAGCATCTCTTCGAGCGTCGTTCCGTTGTTTATGAGCATGAGATTTGGCGGCATGCCTTGTCTTCCGGGCGTGGAGCTGCGTTCACGATCGAAGAGCTAAAGGCGGCGACGGCCGGCCGCGATTACATCCGCACAGAGAGTGGCAAGGTGTCGCGGCACGACGTGTTGGCGCGCGAGTGGCAGCTCGTCGAGCTGGCACGCGAGGGCACTTGTCGGCATGCGCCGTTTACCGCCCAGGACTCATGGCAGCGGGATGACCTCGCGCCTGACCAACAGCGTGCATTCGCGCAGATTCTTTCCTCGGCGGATTTCGTCACGCTCTTCCGCGGTGGCGCGGGGACCGGGAAGAGCTACGTGCTGCGCCGCGTGCAGGAGGCGCTCAGCGTGGCGGGTCGCGCGTCGGTGGTGCTGGCGCCGCAGCGCCAGCAGGTGCTCGACTTGGGGCGCGATGGCCTCGCGAACGGCCAGACGGTCAGCGAATTTCTCCAGCGCGGCACCGTGTTGAAAGGTGCGGTCGTCATCGTGGACGAGGCGGGGCAGATCGGCGGCAAGCAATTGCTGGCCTTGTTGCAGCTCGTCCAACGCGCAGGAGGACGGGTGATCCTTTCCGGCGATACCCGGCAGCACGGGCCGGTCGAAGCCTCCGACGCGCTGCGCGCCATCGAGCGCTACGCCGGGCTGCTCCCTGCGGAGCTGAATACGATCCGCCGGCAAGATCCGGCTCGCGGAAAAACGAGCGAAGAGCAATCCAACATCGCGAGTTACCGGGAAGCCGTGCAGGCCGCCGCAGACGGCGACCTGGCTGCGTCGTTTGAGACGTTGGACGCGCTCGGAGCCATCACCGAGTGCGCGTTTGGAGAGCAGAGCGCGCGGCTGGTGGACGCCTACCTGCAACACGCCTCCACCGGCGAATCTGCGCTCGTCGTCTCGCAGACCCGCGCGGAGGTACGCGAAGTGAATGAGGCCATCCGCGCAAGATTGCGGACCAATGGCGCACTCGTCGGCGCGGAGCACACCGTCACGGCGCTGGAGCCCGTGGATCTTACTGCTGCGCAGAAAGCCGATCCGCGGTTTTACCCATCGGGTTCGGTCGCAGTGCTCAACCGCGGACAAGCGGCACAGAGCAACGGTCAGCCTGGAATTATTGTCGCGGTCACCGCCGTCGGTGTCGTGATCGAGGTGGCAGGCAAGCTGCGAACGATCCGTCGCGCTGACTTTGACCGGCTCGGCATCTACCGCCCGCGTGCGCTGTCGCTGGGGGCGGGCGACCGATTACAGATCAAGGCAAACGCCGTCAGTGTGGACGGCCGCAAGCTGGCAAACGGCGAGATCGTCACCATCGCCAGCGTTGAAGCGGACGGTATCATCCGCCTGGGAGACGGGCGCGCCCTGCCGCCGCACTTCCGCCAGTTCGTCCGCGGATACGCTGTGACCTCCTACGGCTCGCAGGGCAAGACGGTCGATCACGTCCTCTTTGCCGACTCGGCCGCCCGCGCTGCCACGAACGCCGAGCAATGGTATGTAACGGTCTCTCGCGGGCGAAAGAGCGTCCGCATCTTCACCGCTGACAAGGCGCAACTCGCCGCAAATATCCGCCGCGCGGGGCATCGCGAACTGGCACTCGATCTCGCCCAGCCGCCGCGCCAGAGCCGCCGCGTGCGCGAGCAGATTCTGCGAGGCGTCCGCCGAGGAAGGGAATTTGCACGGCGCGTCTGCATGATGATCAGTCGTCGTGCGATGCATCCTGCCTCCGCTGTGCGGCAGGGGGTCGCGATCAAACTATGAAAAACCGATCTGCCGCAACGGAAGCCCCCACCTCAGCTACCCCAGCGTGCTGGCAACGCGAAGCGCCAGGCGCCTGTCTGCGCGTCGAGCTTCCATCGGGAGAAGTTCACCTCTTCTCCTACCAGCACTTTGTGACCGCTTCGCTCCAACGCAACGATGTCGGCGGGGAGACTGTGCATGTCACCTTTTCGAGCCACGAGCTCGATGTGGAAGGTCGCGGCCTGCGCGAGTTGCTGCTCGGTCTTCAAGACTTCGCAATCAAGTGGTTGCGCACGGCGCCTGACCGCTATCACACGCTGCCGGCGAGTGCGGACGGCATCATCACTTCCCTCCGCATCGCAGCGGCAGAGTGATGCGGCAAGGCGCCGATCGAGGCGAGTATCGGTTCATTACCGCCGAGGTCCCGCGGCCATCATCGCCGCCAGCGTCTCGGCCAAATCAACCAATCCAAAGGGCTTCGCGAAGAATTGAAAATTGGAATCTCCAAGCGTTACCCGTTCTCCGCCGCACATCAGGACGAAAGGAACGTCCGGCGAGCCGCTACGTGCTTCGTTGTAAAGAGCGACACCGGTGCCGCCCGTTAAGTGCTATTCCGAGATGATTGCAGCGGAACAGCGGACCGGGCTCGACGACGAGGAAATGCTGCGACAGAACGGATAAAGGAAGGTGGGTTACTCATGCGGCGATCTTCGAGCGCGACCGGTCTCCGGGTGGCGCGCGCGCGCTCACATTGCGGCGCTGTTCGGGCGGCTGCGCCGGATGTTCTGACCGAGCGATCTCAGCGACAAATTCGGGTCGAAAAGGTTCTGAAACCCCGCGCCTCTGGCTATGCTCCTTGGATGAAAACACTGGTTTGCCCGCACTGCGCTACGAAGGTTCCGCAGCACGCTTCCGTGTGCGTCGGATGCGGGGCGGAAATCGTCCGCGGTGCGACCCGTCAGGAGCGGTCAGCGGGTGGCTGCGTCTTCGCTTTGCTCGTGCTGGCAGTCTCAATGGTGATCGTCGGCATGGGTCCGATGCCCGATCCGCGTGATGACGCCTCTTTATTCCTCGTCCTCAAGTTCATTGCTCTCGTCATCATCGCAAACGTGGTCGGCCGATTGTTGATGCGCTGGGTGCGCCGCTCAAAGCTGCGTTTCATTCGCCCATACGAGCATCTCTGAAGCCGGCGCGGTTGCACTCGCGGGGGCGCAGCCCCGACGCCAGCCCGTGGCACTTTTGGCTTCAGCTACCGCGTATGAACTGTGCCCGCCTTCGATTGAATGCCGAAACCACGACGATCTTCGTTCGGGATGGTTGGCTGATTATCGAGGCCGCGGACCCTGACGCATTTCAAACGCAGTTGGCCGGAGCGAGAGGGGACGGCCTTCTCAGCGTCACAGAGATCAGTCAGCGCACGGGCTTCACGACCGGTGCTGTCAGAGCCTGGATCAAGCGCTCCGTGCTCGCCGCCGTTCTTGTCGGAAAGGAATATCGAGTGCGCGAAGCGGATTTGGCAAAGCTGCTTGATGGCAAGTCGCCCGAGACAGCGTCCCTTTCAAAACGGATCGGGCGCAGAAGGAAAAGCGTGACTGTCTGATGGTCGAGGCCGAGACGAGCCGGTCACATCGCAGCGGCGACCCAACGCAGAAACGGGTTATTCGCGCGCTCTTTTTTCGGCAGCGGCCAGGTGATCCCAAACCAGCGCAACCCCTCATCGAAAGTCTTCGCTTCCAAGTAGTGGCGTTTCACCATCGGAACGGAGTTGCCCATTTCCAAAGCGACTTGCGGCACGTTCTGCGTCAGCGCGGTGCGGTAGCTGCCATAAGCATGACGAAGCGCATTGTGCTTCCAGCGAAAACTGGGATGAGTTTTCTTCAGTTTCGCCATGATCTGCTCGATTTCGCGCTGCGGAACTTTGTCTGCGCACACAGGTCCGGTTGCTTGCCGCCAAGGCGCGAGCGCTTCAATCAGCGCGTCGCACATCGGGATGATGCGCCGCTCATTGACCTTGGTGACCTCGGGCGGGAGATCGATCAGCTTTTGCTCCCAACGCACGCTCGACCAATCCATCCGCAGCACCTCGAACGTGCGGATACCCGCGAAGGCGCTGAGGAAAATCCACGGCTGCCAGACCGGCCGAGTATTTTCGAGAATGGTGCGAAGCTCCTCCGGCGTGAACATATCGACCGTTTTTCGCGCCACCTTCATTTTCGATACGTCTTCCGCCTCGGTCGTGCGGTCCTTCGGCAGGTAACGCTCCGAGCGGGCAAAGCGAAAAAGCGTGACGACCTGATCGCGCATATTGTTCCAGCGCCTCGGGCCGACTTCGCAGCCGTTCAAGAACGTCTTGATGTGCGGCGCATGCACCTTCTCGATCTCGTCCGGCACCGTGGCCGCAAACGATTTCAAATCGTCCTCCAAGCGATCCACGTAAGGAACCGAGAGCTGCTCTCGGCGCTTCGCGGCGATCAACTCCGCGATCACGTCGGCAGTTTTCTTTCCCCGATACGGCGCTTTGGTCTTTTCCCATTCCCGGACGGCCTGAAGCACGGTGTAGCCAAACGGCTCCACGAGTTCGCGCGCAAGGTTGTAGGCCTGGCGGTCATCCAGCGTCATCGCGCCGTTCAGCTTCTCCTTGAGAGCGCCAGAAACCTCGCCGACCAATTCGTCCGCCTCCTTCAATGTCGCTCGGGAGCGCCGCTGCCGACGCCCCTCGGAGTCATACCAAACCACCATGCAGCGACCCGACGTGAGGCGGTAGGTGGAAATCTCGTGTCCCTTGACGGCAATGACGCGGAAAGGCTCTTTCATGAGCCTAGTTTGTCACAAACTGTCACAAGCTCAATTCAAAACCAAATTTACAGAGTAAAAATGGTGGAGGCGAGGGGAGTTGAACCCCTGTCCTGATGGCTGTCATCACCGGCATCTACATGTTTAGCTTCGCCTTTGATTTAGGAGAACGGCTGCCGACGGGCGGGCTACCGTTCCCCGAGCATCCACGAATCGAATTTGCCAGGAGCGCGGTTGCTCCGCCCCCGGTATAGCCTGCTGGTCGTCGAAGTGGCACTCAGCAGGCGTCGGTGCCACTTCGATGCGGTCAATTAAGCCGCAAGAGCGAGATCTTCGTAATCGTTCGCGTTTATTTGTTTGTCCGGGAGTTTAACGTGGCCAACCAGACTTCCACGACATGCCGCCTGTGTCTCGAGTCAACAGTCGAAACCAGTACGCCCCCTTTTGGGAGAATTGAACATAGGGCCAGTTGCCGGCCAACGCAATGACGACTTGCTGCCGGTTTGCTTCGACTCCCTTGATTTCCCCGCTACGTTCCGTCCATGCCGAAATTCCTCCTCCCGCTTTTCCTCCTCATGATGCTCGTGGCGCTCTCCGGCTGCTCCCTGTTTCACAAGAAAAAGCCGGAGTCGTCGGCCCACCTCTATGAAGGCGACGCGCCGACGCTGCGGTTCAACGACAAGCCGGAAAGCGCCGGCGGTGCGGTCAATCCTTATTGACCGAGGGGACGACCACTACTGGGCAGCGGGCTTCCTTGATTACGCCATTGGTCACGCTGCCGACGAGCAGATCGTAAAAAGCGCCGTGGCCGTGCGAGCCCATGACGATGAGGTCGGCTTGCTGCTCCCCAGCTTCGTGCAGGATCTTCTCCACGATCGGGCCTTGGATGTGCAGGGCGGTCACGTCGCCGCCGCCCATGGTCAACTGGGCCTTGAGCTCGTCGAGGCGCTGGCGCTCGAGCTTGAAATCGCGCGCGGTGGCGACCCGCACGGTGGGTGGGCCGGCTTCAAAGCCGACAAAGTCGGGCTCGGGTTCGGCTACGTTGAGCAAGACCAGACGGCCGGCAAAAGCCGCGGCGAATTGCCGCGCGGTTTCAACGACCTGAATGGTCACGTCGGAGAAATCGACGGGAACGAGTATGTTTTTCATGGAGTACCTCCTGGTTAACTTCGCACCGTAACGTAGCCCTGCGCGCACCCGCTGTCGCACTTTTCTTTGCCATTCGCTGGTCGTAAATTGCCCAGCCCCGGCCTACCGTTTCCACGTGTCCGACCTCTTTTCTACTGAAACTCCCGCCAATCCCGAGGCGACAGCCCATGCGCCGCTGGCCCAGCGGATGCGCCCGCGCACGCTCGAGGAATACGCTGGGCAGGAGCACATCCTCGCGCCGGGAAAGCTCTTGCGCCGGGCGATCGAGGCGGATCGCATATCCTCGATCATCCTCTTCGGCCCGCCGGGCACGGGAAAAACGACGTTGGCCGAGATCATCGCCAGCGCCACGCAGTCGCGCTTCGAGCGGTTGAGCGGAGTGGAGAGCAATGTGGCCGACCTGCGACGCGTCATCGCCAGCGCGGCCAATCGCCTGACCAACAAGGGCGACAAGACGATCCTCTTCATCGATGAAATTCATCGTTGGAACAAGGCGCAGCAGGACGTGCTGTTGCCGGATGTGGAGCGCGGCACCGTGCGGCTCATCGGTGCCACCACCCACAATCCCTTCTACTACATCAATTCGCCGCTCGTTTCGCGCTCGCAGGTTTTTCAACTCGAGCCGCTGACGCCCGCGGATCTCGTGGCCTTGCAAAGACGCGCGCTCGCGGATGAAGAGCGCGGCTTCGGCAAGTGGAAGATCGAGGTGGAGGAGGATGCGTTGACGCATCTCGCCACCGTGGCCGACGGCGACGCCCGCCGCTGCTTGAACGCGCTGGAGATCGCGGTGGTGACCACGCCGCCGGACAAGGCCGCCGTGATCCATATCGACCGCGCCGCGGCCGAGGAATCGATCCAGAAAAAGGCGGTGGTCTACGACGCGCACGACGATCAGCACTACGACACGATCAGCGCCTTCATCAAAAGCGTGCGCGGCAGCGATCCGGATGCCGCGCTCTATTGGCTGGCGAAGATGCTCTATGCCGGAGAAGACATTCGTTTCCTCGCCAGGAGACTCGTGATCCTGGCGAGCGAAGACATTGGTATGGCCGATCCGCAGGGAATCGTCATCGCCGTTGCCGCGCAGCAGGCGGTGGAGTTTATCGGCCTCCCGGAAGCGCAGATTCCGCTGGCGCATGCGACCGTTTATCTGGCCACTGCGCCGAAATCGAATCGCGCCTATGCCGGCATTCTCGCGGCGAAGAAGGAAGTGCAGGAGGGAGTGACTCTCGCCGTCCCGCGTCACTTGCGCGACAAGAGCAGCAAGCGCGCGGCCAAGGCCTTCGGCCACGAGGGCTATCAATACAGCCACGATTTTGAAGGGGCGTACGTGCCCCAAGCGTACCTGCCGGAGGGCCGGCGGTATTACGAGCCGAGCGATCAAGGCTACGAAAAGCGGGTGAAGGAGCGTCTTGAATACTGGCGGTCGCTTTTCGACGAGGCGCAGGCGAAAGGCGGCGCACCTAAAAAGGATAATTAGCGTTGTCGCTAATGGCGTGACTGTTGGCGGGTAGTTGCGGAGAGTCCTTCTATCTTCCTCCCTGCCATGTCTCCCCGCTATTTTCTGCCCATTCTCCTGGCCCTGCCTTTCGCCTTCGCGGCCTTTGCTGAGGAGAAAGCGCCCGAGGAAGTCTTCCTCGAGCCGGAGACGGCAGGACCGGACTTCGCCATTCAGGGGGAATATGTCGGTGACAATTGCGGGGCGCAGGTGATCGCGCTCGGTGGTGGCAAATTCCACATCGTAGGCTGGAGCAAGGGGTTGCCCGGCACGGTCGAAAACGCCGAGAAGAAGATCGAAGTCGATGCGCAGCGCGATGGCGAGAAGGCGATGTTCGATGGCAGCGGCTGGAAGGGCAAGATCGAGGCCGGGCAGCTCATCGGGACGAATGAAGAAGGCCGGACGCTGGAGTTGCGGCATACATTGCGCGAATCGCCGACGCTGGGCGCGAAGCCACCCGCCGGTGCGATCGTTCTCTTCGACGGCACGAATGCCGATGCCTGGACGAATGGGCACGTGGACGAACGCAAGCTGCTCGGTGGCGGCACGAAATCCGTGCAGAAGTTCGGCGACTTTACATTGCACGTGGAGTTCCGCACGCCGTTCAAGCCCGCGGCTCGCGGTCAGGCGCGGGGCAACAGTGGCGTTTATTTGCAGGATCGCTACGAGGTGCAGGTGCTCGATTCCTTTGGCCTCAATGGCGAGAATAACGAGTGCGGCGGCATTTACACAAAGGTGAAGCCGCGGGTGAACGCCTGCTTCCCGCCGCTGTCGTGGCAGACCTACGATATCGATTTCGAAGCCGCGCATTTCGATGCGGAGGGCAAGAAGGCCAGGAATGCTGTGGCCACCGTACGTCACAACGGCATCCTGATTCACGATCATGTGGAGATTTCCGGTTCGACGGGCGGCGGGCAGCCAGAGAAGGCCGATCCGGGGCCGATCCAATTGCAAGGCCACGGGAATCCGGTGTTCTACCGCAACATCTGGATCGTGGAGAAGAAGTAGGCGCCAGCCAGCGGGGAGGTTTGACATCATTACCGGCGTTCGCCTTTGTTGGCGCATGCCACGCGGAACCGCTGCATGAAGACCTCGGAATTCCGCGTAGAACCGGCGGGAGCGGGAGTGCGTCTGGATCAATTCCTGGTCGGTGCAGCCCCCAGTTTCTCCCGCGCGCGTCTTCAGGATTTGATCAAGGCGGGACATGTGACGCTCAATGGCGTGGCGGCCAAGTCCAGTGCACGTCTCCGCGCTGGTGATGCCATCACGCTGCATGAGCCGCCCCCCGTGACGACCGAAACGGTGGCCGAGGATATCGCGCTCGATGTGCTCTTTGAAGACGACGATCTGATCGTGGTCAACAAACCGGCTGGCCTGGTGGTGCATCCGGCGGCGGGTAACTGGACCGGGACGCTGGTGAATGCGTTGCTGCATCATTGTCCCACGCTGTCCGGCATCGGCGGGGAGCGGAGGCCCGGAATCGTGCATCGACTGGACAAGGAGACGAGCGGGTGTGTCGTCGTGGCGAAGAATGATGCGGCGCATCAGTCGCTCGCGAAGCAGTTCGCCGGCCGGGAAGTGACGAAGATTTACCTCGCTCTCGCGGCGGGAAAGCTGGCGCGTCTGAGTGGCACGATCGAGGCGGCGATCGGCCGCCATCCTGTGCAGCGCAAGAAGATGACGGTGGTGACGGCGGGCCGCGGACGTGCGTCGAAGACGAGCTATCGGGTGGTGCGCGAGGTGCCCGCGGGCACGCTGGTCGAGTGCACGCTGCACACCGGGCGCACGCATCAGATCCGTGTGCATCTCAAGCATCTCGGTCATCCGGTGCTGGGCGATGAGGTGTATGGCAAACGGGGAAGCTTCGCGCGACAGATGCTGCACGCCTGGCGGCTGGGCTTTATGCATCCTCGCACGCAAGAACGATTGAATTTCGAGTCGCCGATCCCAGCGGATTTCGTAGAAGCTGGCGTGCCCACCCACCTGCCATGAGCGAATTCCAATCGGCCCTTGATCTTGTCCACAGCACCC
Organism: Chthoniobacter sp.; assembly: GCF_040003245.1. Lineage (NCBI taxonomy): Bacteria > Pseudomonadati > Verrucomicrobiota > Spartobacteria > Chthoniobacterales > Chthoniobacteraceae > Chthoniobacter > Chthoniobacter sp. The sequence goes on along the minus strand of NZ_JBDUCX010000032.1, from coordinate 26,421 downwards.
TGCGCGAATTGAGCGAACAAGGCGTGGAGTTGCGAGCCTCTGCGGAATCGCTGGAGCGGCTTGCGAGCACCCGCGCGGCAGTGGCGGAGGAGAAGGCGGAACATCGAGTTTCAAAGGCAGAACATCCAACACCCAACATCCAGCGCCCAATTATCCCCACGGCACCACGGACTTCCCGCCAAGCCTCGGATTCCAATGTGGCGTCGACCGCCGTGGTGGAGCGAGTGGCCCCGCTCGAAGGCTCCAAAACCGAGCGTCTCGCAGCGATGCGTGGACCGGTCCTCGCCTGCACGAAATGTCCGCATCTCGTGAAGTCGCGCACGCAGGTCGTTTTCGGGGTGGGTAATCCCGAGGCGGAGTTGATGTTCGTCGGCGAGGCGCCGGGGGAGGATGAAGACAAGCAGGGTGAACCATTCGTGGGGAAGGCGGGGCAATTGCTGACCAAGATCATCGAGACGATGGGTTTCCCTCGCGGCGACGTTTACATCGCGAACGTCCTCAAGTGCCGGCCCGATATGCCGCCGGGCATGCCCGGCAATCGCAAGCCGAAGCTGGATGAGATGCAGACCTGCCTGCCCTACCTGCGCGAGCAGATCGACATCATCCAGCCGCGTCTCATCGTGGCCCTCGGCGCCACGGCGATGGAAGGTCTCACCGGCTCCGTCGAATCCATGGGGCGCCTGCGCGGGCGCTGGCACGACTTTCAAGGCACGCCGCTCATGGCCACCTATCATCCGGCCTACCTGCTGCGCAACCAGGCGCTGAGCGAGAAGCGCAAGGTGTGGGAGGACATGCTCATGGTCCTCGAACGCCTCGGCAAAACGGTCACGGAGAAGCAGCAGAACTACTTTCTTCCGAAATGACGGGCGCGGGTCGTGCGTGTCCGGTGGCCCGGCGATACGACCACGCCAGCGCGCGTTCGGAAAACGCGGATGCCAGGGCGTAGACAAACGCGAAGCGCACCGTCAGGCGCGAGACTTTGACTTTGTCCGTACGATCGAGTGTGCCGGGTTTGCCGAGAAGACGGAGGGTCCGCAAGCCGAGATACCACGGGAGAAAGCAGGCCGCACGCAGCCGCGCGGAGCGCAGCGAGGCGATGTATTCGTAGCCGGCGTCGAGCTGCGCGATGGCCCGCTCGCGCCAGAGATCGTAGACGGGCTGGGCCTTGGCCGGCGCATCGATCAAGGGCGTCGGTGAAGTTCCCGCCGCGCGCAGTTCCGGTTCCGGGAAATAGCAACGGCCATTACGAAGATCCTCCGGAAAATCGCGCAGGATGTTCACGAGTTGCAATCCCTTGCCATACTCCGCGCCGAGCTTGCGCAAATCCGCCAGCCCGAGCGATGAGCAGCCGGGGAGATGGTTCAGGCACACCCGCGTCCAGAATTCCCCCACGCAGCCCGCCACCAGATAGGTGTACTCCTCCAGTTCCTCCGCGCTTTGCAAGGCGACGACGTGATGCCCGCCGCCAAAGCGTTCGAGATCGAGCGTCTGCCCGCGGATGATTTTTTCCAGCACATCCACGATCTCGCTGCGGTCCTTGTTTTCGAGTTCGCCCAGCCACGCGATGCAGCGGTCGAGATTGCAGAGCAGCGTCGTCTCGCCCGGGTGCGGCGTGTGAATGTCGTGCTGCAGTTCCGCCAGCCCATCCGTTCTGCCCGTGCGGATCATGCGGGCAAAAGCCGCGAGATGCTGCAAGCGCGCGGCTTCCGGCACCTCCGCGCTGTCGGCGATGGTATCGCTCGCCCGGGCCAGCAGATAAGCCAGCCCGATCGGGGCGCGCAGTTTCCGCGGCAGCAGCCGGATCGAAAGATAAAAGGAGCGGGAGACCGAGGCCAGCAACGGTCCGCCGAGGTCTTTGGTGTGAATCGCCATGCGAGTTGAGGGAGTATATCAATCCGCGCGCGTTGGGGAGGGGATTGATGCCGTCAGCGGAAATGAGTTTTCGAGAGGGGTGGAGCGCATTTTTAGGACATCAGTCAAGTGCCGCCCGTGACTGTGTAGCCCTGCGCCCGCAAGTCCTCCGTCAGGTCTTTCTCCATCTGCGCGGCGGCCTCGTAGGGCATGGGATTCAAGTGGGTAAACAACTCCGGCAGCAGCCGCAGGCCATACTTCTTCACCGTCCAGGCGGACTTGTAGCCGTGCTTGTGGTTTTCAAAACGGTGTTCCACCGGCAGGCCGGTCATGCCGACGTAGACGCACGGTTTGGCCGGGTCTCGCCCGGGATTCAACCGCCGGACGGAAGGGTGCTCGGCGACGGCATCATCAAGCAGGATCACGTAAACATTGTGGTGATAGTCCTTGGTGGGCATGGCTTCGGTTCCGCGAAGACCGAACGATAAACGAGGGACCGGGATTCATGGGTAAAAAAAAACGCGGTGGGATCAGGTGGGATCGGTGGGATTTCCAGAGTAAAGCGGGTGGGAGTGGAGGTGGGATCGCGGTGAGATCGAAGTGGGATAAGATGGCGAATTTGGCGGAAGGAAGGGGCTGGACTCTTGAAGGGTGCGATTGGGTGCGATTCCAGAGTAAAACGATCGTTGAATCGGGAGGGAGAGGGCGTCCTCGGCCACGGCTCGCCGACACCGAAAAAATTAGGCACGATTAAGCACGATTGGGCACGATTGGCCGCGATTGGCCGCGATTACCTAAATGATGGCGATGGAGCGAAAGTTGCGGTTCCCGCAATTGCGGGATCGCCGCGCCCCGACGGAGCGGGGCGACTACATCGGTGGGCTGTCCGGTGGGTGATCCCACTTTCATAAAAGTGCTCGAGTGGGATTGCCGGAGTTCATGCCGGGAAGTGTCGCACAACCCGGCGCAAAAAGTGCATCGCTCTATTGGTTCCATTGGCTCCATTGCGGAAAATTCACTCGGTGCGCCCAAAAACGGCAATGCGAGAGCAGGGTTCACCCTCGGCGCGTGGGGACACGCGCCCTACACCTGTGATCGCCGCGCACTACGTGAACGGGCGGCAAAGGATCCGGAAAATGAAGACGGGCCGGAGAGGGTTTCTCCGGCCCGTTTCATGAGCTTACCGCCGGGCGAGGGCTCGGGCGGCGAGTTCGGCGGGTACGATCTCGAAGCGCGCGGGCTGCATCGAGTAGTCGGCGCGGCCCTTGGAGAGCGAACGGATCGCTCCCACGTAGCCGAACATTTCCGCGAGCGGCACTTCGGCGGTGATGACGGCGAGGTCGGCCCGGGAGGCGATCTCGCGGATCAGGCCGCGCCGGCGCAGCAGGTCGCCGACGATGTCGCCCTGATAGGCGGACGGCGTGGTGCACTCGACGGCCATGATCGGCTCGAGGAGCACGGGCTTCGCGTTCGCGACGGCATCCTTGAAGGCCAGGCTGCCGGCGATCTGGAAGGCCAGGTCGTTCGAGTCCTTGCTGTGCGAGGAGCCGTCCACGATGTCGACCGCGAGGTCCACGACGGGATGGCCGCTGAGGCTGCCGGTTTGGGCGGCATCAAGGATGCCCTTGCGGACCGCCGAGATGAACTGCCGCGGAATGCTGCCGCCGACGATCCGGTCGTTGACGACGAGGCCGCCGCCGCGGGCGAGCGGCGTGACTTCGACGTAGACGTGGCCGTACTGGCCGCTGCCGCCGGATTGCTTGATGTGCCGGCCTTCGCCGGTGGCGGAAGCCGTGATGGTTTCCTTGTAGGCAATCTCCGGCGCCCCGGCGCGGGTGGCGACCTTGAAGTTCGTGAGCATGCGCTCGCGGATGACTTCGAGGTGCAGTTCACCCATGCCGGCGATGAGCGTCTGGCCCGTCTCCGGATCGGTATGGACCTTGAACGTGGGATCGTCCTCGGCGAGCCGTTGCAAGGCGAAGCCGAGGCGTTCCTGGTCGGTGCGCGTCTCGGGCTCGATGGCCATGGACACGACCGGGGCCGGGAAGATCGGCGCCTCCAGCAGGACCGGCGCGCTTTCGGCGGACAAGGTGTGCCCGGTGGCTACTTCCTTGAGTCCGGCCACGACGACGATGTCGCCGGCAAAGGCGGCTTCGATCGTGATCTCGTCATCGGCGCGAATCTCGGAGACGCGGCTGACGCGCTCGCGTCGTCCGGTCACGGTATTCAGCACCAGATCGCCCGGGCGGAGCACGCCCGAGTAGATGCGCACGAAGACATGACGGCGCGAGGATGCGTCCGTGCTCAGCTTGAAGACCAGGGCGCGCAATGGTTCATCGTCGCCCACGGGGATGGCGATGCTTTCACCGGTGTCGGCATCGAGGCCGGCGGCGGGTGGCAGATCGACGGGGCTGGGCAGGTAATCCACCACGGCATCGAGCAGCGCTTGCACGCCGACGTATTTGAAGGCCGAGCCGCCGACGACGGGCACGAAACGATTGGCGATGGTTTGACGGCGGATGGCCGCTTTCAATTCCAGCGCGCCGATCTCGCGCTCCGCGAGGAAGGCGTCGGCGATCTGATCGTCGATTTCGGCCAGCGCGGCGATGAGCGCATGGCGCGCGGTTTCGGCGCGCTCGCGTTCGTCGGCGGACAACTCGGTAACGCTATAGGCGAGGCCGTGCCGTTGGGTGACGTCATAGACGATAGCCCGGCGATCGATCACGTCGACCTGGCCGCGCAATCCGTCCTCGCGCCCGATGGGGAGGAGCACGGGCCAAGCATTGGCATTGAGCTTGGTGCGCAGTTCGGCGACGACGCGTTCGAAGTCCGCGCCGACGCGGTCCATCTTGTTGATGAAGGCAAGACGCGGCACGGCGTAGCGCGTGGCCTGGCGCCAGACGCGTTCGGATTGCGGCTGCACGCCTTCCACGCCGGAGAAGACGGCGATGGCGCCATCGAGGACGCGCAGGGAGCGCTCGACCTCGGCGGTGAAGTCCACGTGGCCGGGGGTATCGATGATATGGATGCGATGCCCAACGCCCTCGGATGGCTTGTGCAAGCCGGCTTCGGGCTTCGGCGTCCAGCCACAGGAGATCGCGGCGGCGGCAATGGTGATGCCTTTGCGCTGCTCGATCGGATCGAAATCCATGGTGGTATTGCCATCATGGACGTCGCCGGCGTGATGGATCGCCCCGGCATAGAAGAGGATGCGCTCGGTGAGCGTCGTCTTGCCGGCGTCGATGTGCGCGGCGATGCCGATGTTCCGCGTCTGTTCGATCGGAACGGGGCGTTGCACGGTGGCTTTGGTGTTGGTCTTGGTGGTATTCATGGTGACTCCTGTCGGTTGCTTGGTGAAGTCGCCACGCGTCCCCATCGAAGGGAAAAGATCGGGGCAAGAAAAACCCCGCTGGCTCACTTCGAGGCGGCAGCGGGGCGAAAGGGATTACGGCCCGTCGTTAGACGGCCTTCGCGCTGCTCCTCGGTGAGGAAATTAATTTGAGGTTCCGGCTCGCCGGGGCAAAACCCGTCCCGGCACGACGAGCCGAGCGGCTCGCGCGCTGTGCGTCATTGAGAATGAAGCGGACGGATGTCATGTGAGTTACACGATAGTCGCTTTCGCGGGTTCGTCAATTTGACGGCCCGCGATCATCTTTGTGAAAGGGATTGGAAAACTATTCCTCTTCTGGCGTGTTCATCAAAGAATCTCCTCCCCCTAAAAAGCCCCAGACCGATGATCCCTCTCCATTCCCGCCGCCAATTTCTCCAGACCTTCGGCTTCAGCGCGGCGGCGTTGCTGGCCGGCCGCTTTGATCTTCGGGCCGCGCAGGTCGATGCGAAGGCGCAGCATTTGTTCCTCTTCGGTGATTGGGGTGCGGTGATTCCCGATCCGCAGCACCAGGTGGCGCGGACGATGGCATCTTACATGCAAGGGCAGGGGATTCGTCCCGCCGCGCTGCTGATGCTGGGCGACAATTTTTACGGACAACTGGATGGCGGGGTGAATTGCCCGCGCTGGCAGAGCCAGTTTGAGGAGATGTATCCGGCCTCGCAATTCAGCGGGCCGTGTTACTCGTTGCTCGGCAATCACGATTACAATGTGGAGCCAGCCGGGAAGGCGGAGGCGCAACTCGCCTATGCCGCCGCGCATCCGGGGACGCGCTGGACGATGCCGGCCAAATGGTATCGCTTCGACTTCCCGCAACAGCAGCCGCTGGTCACGTTCCTGATGCTGGACAGCAACTATCAAAAGGCGACGGCGGACAAGCTGTCGCTGACGGAGGAAGAACGCGCGGCGCAGGCGCAATGGCTGAGAGCGGAATTGGCCAAGCCGAGGACGACGCGCTACCTCGTGGTATGCGGACACCACCCGCTCTACACCAATGCGGGCGACAGTGCGAAGCTGATCGCCGAATGGGATGCGCTCTTTCGCGAACACGCCGCGCATCTCTACTTCTGCGGCCACATCCATGATCTCGAACACCTGGAGTTCGACGGACATCCCACGTCCTTCGTGGTCACAGGCGGTGGCGGCACGACGCTGCGCAAGCAGGACACGACCACATCCTCGGCCCTCAATCGTTTCAACCAGAACGTGCATGGTTTCACCCATCTCGAAATCACCGAGCAACGGTTGGTCATCCGCCACATCGGAGCGGAAGGCGGGCAATTGCACGCCTTCGCCAAATCACCGCAGGGCGCGGTGGAAATCCTATAAGAGACAGAGAAATAATTCACACCTCACTTCACGGTGTCATCCTGAGCGAAGTCGAAGGGCCCCGTCGAACGACCAGCAGTATCGCTGGTAGAGCGACGGGGTTCTTCGACTGCGTTACACTCCGCTCAGAATGACACGCGAGGAGAGAGCTCTTTTTAGGCAGTAATCTAAGCACGCTGGCGTCTCACGGGTCGACGAGGTGCTGTTGGTCGTGCCAGAGTGCACGGCCCCTATCATGAAGTCCCCTCTGTCAATCATCCGCGCGCTTTTCGCTGGCGTGGCCGGCGTGTTTCTAGCGGGCGTTGTTCACGCGGAAGGGCCGCAGGTGATCGACAGCCACAGCCATCATCTCGGTTTCGAAGGGGAACGGGAATGGCGCGATCTCGACGGCACTCAACCGGAAGGGCGGTCGCTCCAGATTGCATTCAACGCTCACGCCAACGCGCGGGCCGCGACGATTTTCATCCGCCAGCGGGACGTGAAACTGAAATGGCCGGTGCTCCTCAATGGACGCAAACTCGGCAACCTCGATCTGATCGAATATCCGGAGGTGGCGACAATCGCAATCCCGCCCGGTACGCTGCACGAAGGCGAAAATAATCTCTCCATCCTTTCGCCGGAAATGATGGACGACATCTTCGTGGATGAGATTCTCCTCGATGTGCGGCCACCGGCGGAGGCCGCTCACGATGGGATGATCCATGTCCGCGTGACGGACGGAGTTTCCCATGGTGCGTTGCCCTGCCGCATTACCGTGGCCGATGCGCGCGGAATGCTGGCGCCGATTTCCGCTGATCCCGGGCAGACGCTGGCGGTGCGCGCGGGCGTTGTTTACACCGGGAATGGAGAGGCGGTTTTCGGACTGCCAGCGGGCGAATACACGATCTATGCGACGCGCGGATTCGAGTACGGCGTCGCCGAGCGAAAGATCTCGGTGCGGGCGGGAAGCTCGGAGGAAGTGGCCTTGCAAATCGGGCGCGAAGTGGAGACGCCGGGACTGGTGGCGTGCGACACGCACATTCACACCTTCACCTACAGCAAACATGGCGATGCGACCACGGAGGACCGTGTGCTGACCCTCGCCGGGGAAGGCATCGAACTCGCGATTGCGTCCGATCACAATATCCATGCCGACTATGCCGACGTGGCCCGCCGGTTAAAAGTGGCCGACTATTTCACGCTGGTGCTGGGCGACGAAGTCACCACCACGGTTGGGCATTTCATTGCCTTTCCAATGGCCAGTGCGACCGGGCCACTGCCCGATGCCAGCCTCACGGACTGGCCGGCCCTGATGACATCGATACGCAACGTCCCGGGCGTGCAAGTGGTGATCCTGAATCACCCGCGCGATATCCATAACTCGTTCATTCCATTCGCCCCGGAGAATTTCGATGCGGCCAGCGGCGACAATCTGCGCGGCCCTGAGTTCACCTTCGATGCGATCGAGGTTGGCAATTCCGGCACGCTGCAATCGGATTTCATGCGCAGCTTTCGCGACTGGTTTGCGCTGCTCAATCATGGCTATCGGGTCACGGCGGTCGGCTCCAGCGACTCGCACGATGTCTCGCGCTTCATCGTCGGGCAGGGGCGCACGTACATCGCCTGCGACGACGCGAAGCCCGGCGGCATCAGCGTCGACGAAGCCTGCCGCAATCTCCAGGCCGGCCACGCAAGTGTGAGCATGGGGTTGTTGACGCAATTGATGGTGAACGACCGATTTGAAGCGGGTGATCTCGCCACGTCGCTGGGCGACGAAATCAAGGTCGCGGTGCGCGTGCTGGGTCCCGCCTGGGTGCAGGCGGATCGCGTGGAGTTGTACGCGAATGGCATCAAGATTCGCGAGCAGGCGATCAAGGCGTCGGGCGGCGGTGGTGAAAAGGCGCGCATCGAATGGCGGATGCCGCGCCCGGCGCGCGACACGTATCTCGTGGCGATCGCCAGTGGACCGGGTGTGACCGCGCCGTACTGGGCGATCCCGCTTCCCTACCAGCCCACCGATCGCGTCCGTGACCCGCACGTGATCGGGGCCACCAACCCCGTCTGGCTCGATGCGGACGGCGATGGAAAATTCACCTCGGCGCGTGGCTACGCCAAAGCCATCCTCGAGCATGCGGGAGGAGACGCGGCGAAACTGGCCGAGGCCCTCAAGGGCTGCGACGATTCGATTACCACCCAAGTCTCAGCACTGCAGCGCGCCCAAAGCCCCTGACCACCGCAAAACCGGATCGCCCTGCTTAGACGGCCGATTCGACCGCGACCAGGTTTTCGCTGGTTTTAACGTCGGCCACCTGGGTGGTCACGTCGTGAAAGCAAAACCGCACGCGAGGTGCCAGGAGCACACTGCCCCGACCGAGTGCGGCGCACAGGCAGACGCGGCGGATGGCTTCCACGCAATAGCGGTCGAATTTCACCGGGGTGAGATGCGGCTCGGCGGCGGGGCAAAGCCGGACCGAGGCGACGAGGTGATTTTCCAGCCAGCGGCGCAGGCGGAAGAAGGCCAGGTAGTGGCGCTGCTCCAGGCGAATGCGCAGGTCGCAGAAAAGCCGCAGGGTTCCTTCCGCGTCGCTACCTTGGCGGAGGTGCCAGCGCAGATCGAGCAGGAGATCGGCTTCCTCGCCTGAGATGGCTTCGTGCTCGCGGAGCAGCTCATCGATCACCTCCAGCGCGCAACGCTGGCGGCAGCTCGACGACTCACAGTCGGCGGCGATGGAGGTGCTACAAATCGCGGGGTTCACGGGAACGGACTCAGGGCTTGAGATAGCTGTTCAGCATCCAGAGTGTTTTCTGGTGCCACTGGAGGCGCTTGATCATGAGGTCCTGCGTTTGCAAATCGGAAGACTCGCCGGCGAGGTCGCGGGTGCGGGTCGCGTCGTCCATCACCTTTTCGTGAGCCACGATGAGCGCGGCCACGTAATCCTTCTGCGGCATGGGCGACTTGAACTCCTCCATCTGCGCCACCTTGGCGAAAGTGCCCAGCCCGCCGATGACGTAGCTATCCAGTGCGCGGACACGTTCCGCGACTTCATCCACGGCCTCAAACAGGTTCTCATATTGCTCCTGAAACGCCTTGTGGAGCGGGAAGAAATCCGGGCCTTCCACATTCCAGTGGGCGAGGTGCGTGAGCGCCATGAGGGCGTAGGAATCCGCAACCACGAGGTTCAGCCCATCGATGATGCGGGTGTCTTTCTTGACTGCGGTCGTCGGTTTGGAGGTGGTGGTGCTCATAATATGGGTGGGGACTAGCCGATAGCGTAGCATGTTGCGGCGGGCTATCTACCCTCCACTTTGGCCAACTTCCCCGCCGCCGCATCGACGATCCGCTCGGCATCCCTCGGGGTGCAGTGGTGATAGTCGTGTCCCTGCCATTCGGCATTCGGGCCACGTTTGCAGTGGTCGAGGCAATGGACGCCTTCCAATTCCACGGTCGCCGTGAACCCGCGCCGGGCGAGGGTGCCTTCCAAGGCGTGCCAGAGCTCCTGTCCGCCATTGCGCCAGCACGTCTTTTTCGTGCACACGCGGACCGGGTAGCGCACGCAGGCCACCGGCCCGTTGGCCGTCATGAGCCGCACATCGGAAACCACGCGCTTCAGAATCGGCCGCCCGTGATCGTCCACTTCCGCACCGGAGACGAGGATTTCCGACCCCGGCGCCAGCGTCGCTTTCAGCCGATGGCGCAATTCCTTTTCCACCTTGAGAAAATGGTCCTCCCCGCCGACCCGCAGGACCATGCGCTTCTTGCCCAGGAGCGTGCGAATGAAACCGCAGAACTCGCCGTGCAGTTCGAAATGGGTCGGGACAGGTGAAGCCATGAAGGGAAGGGGGCGATATACTTGCCCGCTGCCGTCGGATTGCAAACGGTCTGATCAATTTCAGGAACCCGCAAAATTCCGCTGGAATCGCGCGGAGGGCGGTGCTACCTCTCCCGCCCACCACGGAAGGGTGGCTGAGTCCGGTCTAAGGCACTCGACTCGAAATCGAGCGTGCTGTTAAAGGCACCGTGGGTTCAAATCCCACCCCTTCCGCCATTTCATCAGTGGAAAGCCCTTAAAGTAAGGAAGATGTGCAGCTTGGGCACCCGCTTGGTAGGCTTCGATACTTTCTGCGTGGATTAGATCAGACTAGTTCAGATCGGAGAAATCCGGGCCTCAATCCGGGCCGCAGCAATCATTTACATGCGCGCGACTTTTTTCCAGGCCGCAGCTTGCGGTCTTCCTCCCAATTGGTGAGAGAGTCCGTGCTGGAAGCGGGCTTGGGGATTCGCAGGGCATGCGCGGCACTTCATCCCCGCGGCCACTGCGAATCCACGTCACGTAAAACGCCCAAGCACTTTCTTTGTCGATCAATGTCTTCCGGCCTCCGTGCTTTCCGCCGTGCTGGGTGATAATGACCATTTTATGAAAAATGGCGCGTTTTCCTCGCGCCGTGCCCACATGCAAAAAAAAGGTGGCCTTATCGATCTGCAGCGGGAGACTCTGCCATGCGTCTCTCCCGCAGGCACAAGGTGCGGCGGCGGAGGATGGCAAGGTGGTCACTCATTGCCTATGGGGTGCTCCTGCGGACGCGGCTAAAATCTTGCAGGTTTTTTTTGATTGGCCGTCTTGGGCCTTTCAACGTCCCACCGAATCGAGCATTTCCAAGATGTCCGCGCGTCCACTACAGCATCCCTTCCTTGCAGACGGGGGGACCGGGATTATGCGCATCCGGCTTAAACCAAGTTGGAGCGGGTCGCAAATCATGGCCGGTCAAGACACCCGGCAGGCGTCCCCATGTGAATCGCCCCCCTGTGCCGATTTCAGCGGCGACGACGCTGAGTTCCAGCACGATGTCCGAGAACTCCTCGCCGCGCGGCTACCTCCGCCGCGGGCTTCTTGCAAACCGAGATCGCCTTCACTCCAGAGATCGAAATGAACTCACGCGGATCACCGACCGCACACTTTTCACCCAGGATGGTCGGCACCCCGCTTTACATGAGCCCGGAGCCGAACGACGTGGACTGGGAAACGACGGGCCTTGTGGGCAGAGTCGGAGGAAATGGACAGCCTAAAGCTCTATTCTCTACCATCCGAATTCTAGCTGCGTAATTGGTGGCGGATCCGCGCGACGGGGAAGTTCAGTTTTAAGGCTTTCGTCTGACGGCGTGGTCGTTACCGCCTTTTTCACCTTGGTTTTTCGGGCGCGCCCTGTCGGTGTGGGGGACGCCGAAGCTCTTTCCCCGCAATCGGGAACGACGGCGGGGGCTTTTAATGGACGCCTTCGCCCCTCTTCGCGTGGTTTCGGCAGCCATCCACCAGGAAACACCACCCCAGCAGCACGCGTGATGCGCATTTTAGTAATCCCGGAGATGGAAACTACAGTCGGTAAGGATTCGACGGTATATTTCCTGTTCGGCACCTTCTTTTTTTCCACGCAGTCCCGGACAAATTCGGCTTGTTCCCTTTCCGTGAGTTTTTTCGAGCGGCCACCCATGGATGGGAGACCGACCCACCGGACACTCTCCTCGGCTACGAAGCGAGACTTCAACGCGCATACCTTTGATCGCGGTAAACCGAAGTCGAGGGCCACGGTTGTCTGAGTTTTACCCTCGATGAGGGCCAGAAGGACTCCGGCCCGTCGCAGGACGATCACATTGGACGAAGTCGCCAAAAGGTCGCGCAGGCTCGCCGTTTTGATTTCTGTCGTCCGAATAATGGTCTTCACTCAGCATGTTACCACTTTTGATCACTGCACGCCAGGGATTTCGATCCTATGGAGAATAGTGATGAAAACCATCACTCCATCCGCCAATACAACGTCTGCTAATTTACCTTCCCTCCGGGAGGGAGTAACGGACGTTATCACCCCGCCCACCGCAACCGATAAACCGCCAGCGCCTGTCGAACCGGACCGTGAAACCGAGCCCTCGTCGGACGAGCCCAGCAAGGAATCGGTCTCGCCTCCGATTCCTCCTGCAGAACGTGAAAAGCAGAACAATGGCTTAGCACACGGGGGGGTCGCTCCAGAAACCGAGTCTCGCCCGACCGCGCCGACTGCGCCCCTGAATCCTGATCCCGAATCCACGGTAGCGCCGACGCCTCTGGTGCCGGTCATTGAGTCGAAAGAGCACGCCGAAATGATCGGGGTAGATGCAGCGGGGGCCAAGCTGGTCGAAGAGGCAATGCCCACCGCGGACGCAAAGACCGCTGCGAAGGCGGCTAATGCGGCAGCAAAAGCTGCTGCAAAGCGTTCTCGGAACCTCCGCATTCGGTTCGATCTGTCGTTTTCCAAGGAGTTTTTGGCGCGGGCGGCGAAGCGCCGCCACTTTGAAGGGGTGTCGGAGGAATGGGCCAAGGGGATGGTCAAGACGATTATTGTGAATAAGTCCGAAGAGGAGTTTCTGGAATTCATCTGCCCTGCACGGCCTCGCTCAAATTCGGAAGCTGCCCCCAAGATCACTCCAGACGTCACGCCGTCGGCGCCTCCGACAAATCCGTAAATGAAAGTAATGCTCGGGCGGATCGCTCATCATTTTGGTCTCAGCTACTCGCCGGGAGGCACCGGTGGTGGCGATGCCATCCTTCTAGGGGCGTATCCCTTTATGGACCACCCGACGCAAATGGCCATCGCCGTGCTGATCGATGCCAGTAGGTTGGATCAAATCCCCGATCTGAAGAGGGATCCTCTCGGGCACATGCTGGCCGCGAGATCCGTGTGCAACCGCGAAGAGCTGGGGAACGCTCTGACGCTTTTTCCCAACAATCGCCACGGGATTTTGCGAGGTGCGCGTTGGAATCTGTTTCATATAAACCTCACTGAGACTCATCTCGGCTATCTGTCGGCAACGTGCCGGGAACATGGAATCTCGGGAATGCGGAACTTCGGGAAGGACGTGGCACTGCTGCACCGCGTCCGCCAGCAGGGCTACTATCTTTTGCTCCCACCCGATGACCAGATCGTAATTCCGGAGACCATTGCCCCGGACCAACATGTCGAATGGTGGCAGCAGAAAGCCCGGAGCCTTCTCGTCAAATTCCGCCGTTATGAAAATTGGCGGGAGTCGAAGATCCACCGCCACAAGTCTGATTGGAAAATGCCGGTGGAAACGGGTCTGGTCACGGTGACATCGCAGCTTCATTATCCCACATCCCAGCGCGTGCGGGCGATGGAATGGGTCCGCACGGTGGAAGATGAGGAAGCGCAGCGGGTGAAGGCGGCGATGCAGGAGCAGCAAGACTGGGGCAGTCGGCCCGGATCACGTCGTAAACTGCCCCCGCGTCAACTGTGCGGGATGGCTCCATTCGGTCAGCTTTCCGAGGCGAGGTTGGGACGAATCGTTCAGGACGCCCGCGCCGAATGGCATACCAGTCTCGGAGCACTATTGAGCTGCGCGCAGCTCACGTCCTGCCTCGCGATCGAGCACATTCCCGTAGCGAAACTCCACCGGAACGGTGACTGCTGCTATCTTGCAACGCCTGCGCCGGCGCTCGCGATGGATCACGAGTTGGACCCCAACCTCCATTATCCCGTTGGGGACACGTTTTTCCGTCGCATCCCGAGCGAAATCGCGACCCCCTTGGAAACCGCTTTGAGGGTAGTGCCCCATGAGCGCTTGGCCGAGGAGCATGCCAAATGGTTGCGCAGCCATGATTGCAGCCCGGCCAAACTGGCATACGCACTGCGCTGGAACGCGCCGATTTGGTGGGGAGGATCCTGGGTGTTGCCGGAATACGGGCTCAATGTTCTCCGGGAGTATGGAGGTAAACTGCGCGCACCTGGGTATCGGAGCTACATGCACTGGGATCCGCTCGGCGGGGAGAAGCGTCACCTCCGCGGATTGGATCGGCTCGGTATGCCGTCTCCGTGTGATCCGTTTGTCAGTGAAATACCGCGTTGCGGAAGTGCCCACTGCATCAAGATTTCCGACGCGACAAGTTTGTTTCAAGCTCGCGACCAATTGATCCGTGAGGCCCGCGAACAGATGCCGAAGGATTTCGGCTCACAAGCGATACTCCTTAATGCGATTGCCGCAGTGACGCGCTTGTTGGAGGTATTTCTGACGTTCAAACGCAACTACCCGGAAGCGGCGCCGATCGTATTGCGCGTGAGAGAACCGTGGCAGCTCTCGCGACCAGCAGAGCTGATCCATGAGAAAATTCGCCCACGACCAATTTATTATCCGCGAGCCTTGGAGGCCGCTCTCGTCGAGGTTGCAGAGATCTTCTATCGCGCGTTTGAGCGCTGGGAGGGACTCGGTTACAGCGTCACGCGGCCTGGCGTTGGTGAATGGATTCGCGCCTACGGATTTTTGCCCAAGACGTGCCCCAGAAAAGTCATTGTAGTGAGGGAGCCGCGGAAGGCGCTGATCCTTGATGGGCTCCTCCATCATCCATTGACCGAGCGCTTTGGGTTCCTCCACGCGAACACGATGCGCTGCCTGAGTTACCATCTCCTCAGCGGTGACGATCACTTCGACCGGGAGGTCATGGAACTGCACGATCACTCTCCGGATGGCGGGTCGGGTGCCTTGAACCGGAATCGACTAGAACCAATCGTGGAGTGGGAGCTTCGGGAACGCGCCGCGATCACCCTCTTGAAGCGGCTGCACATCCTCAAATCATGAGCGCGCAGACGACCGCGCGCCGCCACGGCCACAGCACCAACAGCAAGCTACTTGCCGACGGAATATACCTGCTCGAAGCGATTCAATGGTGCCGGGACGAGCCTCTTGCGTCGTTTCTTTCACGGTTGCGTCTTTTGCCCCTAGGGGTGCCAGGGATCACCGCGCTCGCGGCTTTGGACCCATCAGCGTTTATCGGCGCCGACTGGCTCCTCATCCCCAGTCTGATGAAACGCCACCAAAAATCTGGTTACTCCATCCGCGTTCCAAATGTCTTCAAAGGACTGGATGCCGACGCGATCCAGGATTTCCTCCGGGCGGCGAAAGATCCGGCTGTCCTGCGAAAACTCCTCATGGCCGAGTTGCAGTACTATGTTTCGCCTGACTTTTCGATGAGGTCGCTGGCACGGCTTTTTGAGGCACGCCTGCACGAGTGTCACTCGCCTCTGCTCATCCGGGTTTGCAATTTCCGAGGGCAGAATGCCCGGTGGCCGATGGCGATGCTCGAAGGCGGAACCTCGTGGATCTGTAGTGAGGTCAAACTGGACGCCGATCCCGCTCCCAGGTGCCCGAAGGGTCGTGCGTCGCTGTATCATCAGACGCGTTTCTTGGTTCGCCGATTTAGGAAGTGGGCGGGAAAAAAGGATCCTGGCGTGAAATTCACGGTGAGCGCACCAAACCCGAAACTGCGGCGAGATGATTCACAGGACTGGTCGGCATATGAACTGGTCACGGAAATCATCCGGATGAATACAGGTTCGGGCCATTCGGGAAATCACTCATCGCTGGCTCGCTACCTCCGAGAGATTCCGCGTGTGCTCGCCGCCGAAAGAAAAAAGGCCAAGCCAACCAGGGTTTCACAACCAATGAAGGAGGCACACCGGCTGATGGCAGCCGCGCGGACCAAACTGAGCACCTCGGTAAACGCCGCCACAAAGGGCAATGCCTCCAGTAAGCTATTCGCGGGTCCGCCACCCGAGCGAGAACTAAAACTGAACCTCATCCCGTTCGGGGCATTGGAGACTATGCTCCTCCACAGTCCGGCTACAGAGACTGATCTCCAAGCACTCACGGCTTTCGTCATACACCTTGTGGACGTCTATTCGGGGCGACGCCTTTCGGATTTCGCATCCACGGCATTACGCGACATCGTTATCGTGGATGGCGCCACGGACTTCACCATCGTCGCGACGAAAAATACGCACGCTCCTCCTATTCACCTGCCGTTGCACAAACTGGTGCCGGCCGAGTGGCAGCCTCTGGTCCGAACCTGGTATGCTGCATCCCAAGCCGCCCACCCGGAGGAGATGACACCTTATGAGCTTCTCACCGGCTACCCACCCCCGCCGACCCGGGACGACGTCCGGGCGAAGCTTAACACGGCGTTCAAGAAGCTGAACTTCGTGCATCTTGATCGGCACCACCAAGTCCGGTATGCCTTCGCCTCGTGGGCAGTTGTCGCAGTGGAGTTGGCCCGGGATCCGTGGCTCTTGGACGATTCCAGAATACAGGCTTGGATCGGCGATAGCCCATTCTTTGCCCCGGCCCACCTCGCTCATTGGCTGGAGCTGCTGGGCAGCCGCACTAACGGTGCCTTCGACCTGGTGGCGCGCATCTTGGGTCACAGCTCGACCGATGAACTCCAAGTGGACTACTGCATTAGCTGGCCCATCCTGATTTTGATCTCCAGCCTCCGCGCGGAGCGGTGGCTCACTCGCTGCGCACGTAACTTGGTCTGAGCGGGCTCAACGCATCTCTTCCGTATCGGGACCACACCGGGCTGAATTACTCCCAAGCGCCACCTGCCGTGATCACCGCGAATGCAACCGAGCGGGGAAACCCGGTCAGCGCAGCCCCTCTCCGCGCGACGCGCACGCCCTCTGAGGCCGACCACTGCTATTTCCGCGGACTTCTTAGGGCGATAGACACGGCGTCCACATGCCGGTCCAATCCGGGACAGCCCTCTCGCGTGGGCGTACGCTGCGACTGATAGCAGGTTGCGGTGCGCCTGATCCATCAGGCCGCAAAAACGGAAAATAGCAGGGTTCCCAATAGTGCATCTAAGTATCTTAACGACAGAATATTAGAATGCTGATCCGGGTTCTATCCGCCCGACCGAATTTTACTTCTTCGCCGGCAGAATTTTCGCGCGGCGATCGAGCATCGCAAAGGAATTGGTTATTTTCCGTAGAAAAACAGAAATATCTCCGCGGCTGACCGTCCCCCTAATCCCCCTCGACCGTGAGCATTTGGTGAATGCACACAGCCAATTTAACCCCGTTGCAGCGAAGTTTCCCAGCGTCCCAGGCCGGGAAGCCGGGAGAATGGATAACAGCGTTGGTGAAAACTTCGGGACTGCCGCTCCCGGTTTGAGATCGGGTAGTGGCTGCGAGTAGCAGCCTATTGTTCGGGTCGCCCAAAGCGTTCCTGCCACATCGGGGATTGTAAAACGTCGGCTGCGACCGGCTCTCCATGAGCCAGGCAATTCCGGAGGTCCCGGAGCCAAACTGCAAACTCGCGTTCTCGTCGCATATCCGTCAGGCCGCGCCATTGTGCTGCAATGTGCGCAAGTTCGAGATCGCGTCGGTCTTCAATTCTCTGCCCCGAAGGAGTCGTGTATGGAACCGTGAGGCGGCGAGGCCACCGGCCAATCAGACTTTGCCGGTGGCGTTCAAGGAGTGGAAACAGGACGCCGACTTGCGCGCTCCAAACGCGCTGGGCCAAGGAGGCTTGGTCGCCACGTAGGGCGAGCCACGCAGCGTGTTCCCTCGGCTGACCGTCGCATTCATGGCGGCAGCCGAGGTGCCAAGCTGCTGCCTCATTCATGGCTGGATCTTCCGCAGACCAGCATCGTTCGGCGGCCCAGTTCTGAAGTGGGACCAGCGGATCGAGCAGATCAGCAAGTGTCAGCCGCCGACAAAATTCACAGAGTTCGGGATCCCATAAGGCGAGTTCCGCAGAAACCGCCGCCGCAAGCTGACGCTGCCACGGTGGTCCGGCGGCTTCCTCGAAAAGGATCGCGGCATAGAGCCGCAAATCGAGCGGAGCGGCGGCTCCATTCCACCGATGCGCGATGAGTCCCGGTTGCGGAGCTGGTGGAGAGGAGAGTGCGACCGCACCGCCCGCCACCAAAAGCCGCGGACGCGCGAACAAACTGCAGCCGCGGGTCGCAACCTCGAACTGGGTGAGTAGCGCACACCACGCCGCCCAATGCTCGCCGGGCACATCAAGGATGGCGACGCACTGTCCGGCAAAGGCAGGCGCGACAACTAGCGCCGGCAAGTTAGCCGCATCCGCGCCCGCAAAGCGGCTGGCCAGTTGCGCGAGAGGGGCGTCGCCGTTGGCGCTCATTCGCTCCACTTCGAGTGAGGCACGATCCCGAAGCGCCTGGCGGAGCGCATCGAGCCAGCCGTCGGGTGGTCGCGCAGGCATCGCCAGCGCGAGGCTCCTCCCTTGGGCGAGATCTTCTGCCAACCCGCCCAGCCAGCGGGCGGGGCCGGGCAATTGCCAAAAGCTGAACATCGCCGGCTAAGTTGTCGCGCTGGCCGCCAAGC
Organism: Chthoniobacter sp.; assembly: GCF_040003245.1. Taxonomy (NCBI): domain Bacteria; kingdom Pseudomonadati; phylum Verrucomicrobiota; class Spartobacteria; order Chthoniobacterales; family Chthoniobacteraceae; genus Chthoniobacter; species Chthoniobacter sp. The sequence goes on along the minus strand of NZ_JBDUCX010000032.1, from coordinate 7,706 downwards.
AGCGGGCGGCGAAGGGTTCAATCTTCCAGCGCCCGCCCGCTTCGTTTGCTACCCCCAGCAGCGCTGCCCACCGCAGAGCAGAGTCCACGGTCGTCAAATCGACCCCGAGTAACTCGGCGATCTCTGCGCTCGTCGCGCCGTCGAGGTCGGCTGCGGCGGAAAGCATACGGCGGCGGGAGGCGGATTCTGCTGATGCCGCTCCGAACAGATCTTCGCCGCAGCGGGCGAGTTCGGCCGGTTGGGATAGGCGTTGACGCGCGGTTGCCAGCGCGGCGTCGAATCCCCTCTCGGGCGTCTGGCAGAGCGGCTCAATCCAGCGGTGCCAGCCGCCGGTGGCGTCGCGGAGTAGTTCGCGCCGGGAGGGCGTAGTGGGCACCGCGTTGTGTTCCTCAAACCACTGACGGATTGCATCGTCGTGCCAGGGCACCAGTGTGAGTGTGCGCAGGGCCGCATCGCTTTCAGGCAGCGCCGCCGCCTCGACCAATGCAGCCGTCCGATCAGGATCTGCGAAGAAGACGACGATGGTAAAAGCCTTGCGTGAGCTGTGCCGGCGCAGACGCTCCAACGCCGCTTCCACCCAGACGCGATCCCAAGGCAGCGCCGCCGGCACCAGCAGGAGCTGGTAACCCTCCTGATCCCGCCGCTCGACCCGATCCAGCCAGGTGCGAAAGGCGGGGGGCGAAACGATCTGCTCTGCGGTTTCGGTGGACCACGGAGATAGCAGGGACAAAAGTGCCCTCGGCACTTGATCCAGGGCACTGGCGGCGCTGCCGTGGATGATGGCGACGAGGCTCTCGCCCCGGTGCAACATTCCCTCCTGTTCCGTCGTGAGTGGACTCACGCCTTCGGCTTCGGTGCCGTTTAGGCGGCGGCGGAAGGTGCGCGCATCGTAGGTCAATTCGCGCTCCAACGTTTTCATCTGATCGATCTCGCCGTCTATTTCCGCCTCGCTGCCGAGCAGGGTCACGACGTTGGGATTGCGCAAGGCAAACCGCCCGGTGAGCCCTACTTGGCGGAGGATCCCGAGTCCGACCATCTCTTCGAGAAGAGCGCGGAAGTGATCTGGATCGTCATGACTGGTGAAACCGAGCGGCCATTCGCGGAGCAAATCGGCGCGCAATTCCGCACTTTCATAGCCCTCCTCTCGGCCGTCGATCTTGTGGCGATAGGCCAGCCAGTAAGCGATGGCGCGGTATCGGCGATCAAGGTCGAGCGTTAGGCGGAAGTGATCGCGCATGCGGGCGTGCAGATCCTGCCGGGCAAAGACCTCATCGAGATGCCTTTCTTCGATCATGCATGGTGGCGTCTGCCGCCAATCGAAGAGCGTGGTGTGCCGCTCCTGAAGGTGAGCGAGCAAGGACGAGCCCACGAGTTGCAGGAGACTTGGGTAGTAGTTCGTCAACGCAAGGATGCGCGCCGGGAGATCGGAAGAGGCAAAGCGATAGCCGGCGGCAGCGAGCGGCCATTCGATGAGCCGCTGCGCCTCTTCTGCCTCACCCGCGCTTAACATCGGGCCGATGCAAATCGGCTGGTTCAGGTGAGCCAGCGGGCTGTTGCTCTGCCGGCTGAACCGCTGGACGTTGTGCAAGCCCGCGAAGACCACCTTCAGCCGCCCGCCGGTTTCGCGCATTGCGCCGCGGAGCAGCGTCGAACGTGGGTAGGGATCCGCGTCGCGATCCGCAGGCTGGGCGTCCGCTTCAAAGAATTTGTCCGCCTCATCGAGAAGCAGCAGGATGCGGCGTTGCGGGTCCGCGTCGAGCCAGTGGCGGACTAGTTCCAGCACGCGGGGTGCGCCGGTGTTGGCGGGCGTCTTTTCCGGGAGAATACGGTCGGTTTTCCAGACCTCGATGAGGCGCGTCCACAGCGAATCCACGGGCCGACCCAGGCGGAAAATGTCCTTCGCCAAGTCCAAATAATAGCTGTAGTGCTGCTCCGCCGGTCGGTGAAAGGCTCCGCGCACCGCATGCAAAAGCGCAGTCTTGCCGAGCTGACGCCCGCCATAGACGAGGCAGGAGCCAGTCGGGTCGAGCAACGAATCGAATTCCCGCCGCCTCCCATAAAACATCTCCGGCGGAACTTCGCCGGTGTGCTTGTAGGGCTCCACGAGGGCAAATGGCAGGGCATCGGCGAAGAGCGCCGCGAGCCGTCCACGCGGCTGTGCGGCCAAGAAGACGAGCAACGCATCATCGATCACCGCAAATGCTCCGCGTTTGCTGCGGCAGTCGCGCGCGAGCCGGCGTCGGGCGTTTGCATCGAGCACGCCGAAATAGAGCACCAGATGCGCGGCCCCGACCGGGACATTGGCTGAGCGCACCAAACCGAGAAGATCGTCCACATCCGGGCGGCCCCAGATGCCAGTGACACGATACTCCCCCGCCGCTTGGGAACCAAAGGTCGCCACCGCACAAATTTCGCGATCACTCAGCGGTTCTGTCTGGACGGTGCTACGTTCAACCGTCGAGGCTCCTTGTGATGGACCGCTGGACCGTGCCCCACGTGGCTGAAATCCAAGGCCGGCGAAAACCTGCTTCAATGCCTCGACGGAGAGTCTGCGCGATTGATGCAACTCAAACCAAGCCGCCACCAGCGCGAGCGCCGCTGCGCGCACTTCACCCTCCGGAAGCTGCGAAAAATCGAGCGATTCCAAAGACGAACCCTCGCGAATGAGTTGCTGAAGCTGGGTTCCACCTTTTCCGCGGAGACCTTCCGGTCCTCGGTGAATCCAGCCCTCTGGACCGAAGAAGCGGTCGAGGGAAGCGTCTGCGATCGTCGGCTCTGGCAGAGTCCGGCCGGAGGTCAGGCGTTCGAGATAGTCGTTGGCGGTTTGCACGTCGCCATCCGCGAGCACCTTTTCGACCCGAGCGCGCTGCTCGATTTTCACATTTTCGATGCGAGCGAGCCGCCCTCGGGCTTCCTCAACCGCCACGGCACGGCGGGAGTCGAGTCGCTGCCGGATTTCCGCGATGGCCGCATCGTGCCGCCAGAAGTTGAGATCTTCGCCCGCCAGCTCCTTCAGGAACTCCAGCTCCGCGCTCCAGCTTTGCACCTCCGCCTGGGAACAGTAACCGAAACGCGCGCCCACATTGAGCGCATCAAGAGCATGGTTGAGACTCTGCTTCAGCCGATGCTGTGCGGTCGCCACCAATCCATCGCGCTCGTGCCCAAGCTGCTCGGGATCGCAGCCCGGCTGTGGTTTTCGCTCGAAGAATTCCAGCAGCCAAGCGGTTGCGGAGTGATTCCCCGCCTCGCACTGCAGGCGCCAGGCGGCGGCCCAATCGGGTGCGCCCGACGCTGCGAGGCCAGCAAGGAGTTTCACGGTTCCTTCTTCTGTCACGCGCGGGTGCATCTCTTCATCGAACTCGACCTCGCGCAAGCGCAGGAGTTCGGCGGCACAGAGATCATCGGCCGACGGCTCGCCGACGGCTGCGCTTTCCTTTCCTGCGAGCAGCGGATCGAGTAGCCGGAGTTCCGCTTCGAGCAAGGTTGCGGCGGTGCGCACCCCCAAGTCTTGATTTTCCCGCCCGAGCGAGACCGCCTCTGCCAAAGCGCCGGGAAGATGCGCACGCACTTGGGTGATGAGCTGGTTCACCGCGTCGCGCAAGAATCCCTCCGCCCCCCGAACCGACTTTTCATCCAGTGCCAGACGCCGACGTGCGAGTTGCACCGCTCGCTCGACCATTCCTTGGAGACGCCTGAGAACGTTGCCTTCCAAAGCATTCCCATTCCCATAAACGAGCATGCCCTCGCGAATTCGTGCAGTGACGGCTTCGTGGCTATTCCATTGGTTCAGACCGGCAGCTTCATCCGTAGCGCCGGCAAAAACCGCGTCGAGCATCCCTTTCAAGGCCGCGCCCGCGTCCGAACCGCGCCCGATCCAATTATGCCAGATATTGAGCGCGGGCACATATTTTAGGCGTGCATCCCCCGCTTCTTGAAGCCAGGCGTCATAATCGGAGCGCAAATCGCTGCGCAACTTGACCAAATTCGAGAGTTCGCCCGCGACACCGAGGCCGGCCGAACTCAAGCCAACACCGTGAAAACCGAACCGCGACACCGAAGCGGCCACTGCCGCCACCTCCCGAAGTCCCAGTTCAGCATCGAGATCGAGCTGACTGAGGACGGAGGCCGCGCCCGTCGCGGGTGCGTGCAACGCCGGACGAAGCAGCGCTGCTGCGAGCAGCAAGCGCGTGGCCCGTTCCGCGATGCGATGATGATTGCGCAGGCTTTCCCGAGAAAATCCGGCCAGCTCCGCGGCGAGAGGAGCCGCGAGAGAGCCGTCCTCTAAACGAATCGCCGGTCCAAGCGCGGCCACGCGCAACACCCAAGGTGGCACCGTGCTGTCGCCCGGTTCGGCCGCGTCCGCAATGAGCGCGGCGAGCCCGAATCTGCGGCTTTGCCAAAGCGGCAGATGCAAATTCTCGTCGATCGAGGCGAGTGCTGGAGGGGGATCGAAAGATGGGGCGGCGGGTTTTTCCTCGACTGCTGGCCTCTCCTCTAAAACTGGCGCTGTCACCACAGGTTTCTCCGGTGGGGTTTGGGGAGCGATTTTCACCTCCGGCAGAGCCTGCGGCGCGGGCTCGCTCACGATCTCTTCTGGTGTCGCAACGGGTTGCTCGACTGGTTCCAAGACCGTCTCCACCGATGCGGTCGTCGCGGATTCTTCCACCGCCTCCTCCCGCCAAAAGATCTCGGACCCTAGTGCGGCCTTTTCAATCAAATCTCCCAGTGCCGGAACGATCGGGTGTAAGGAGCCCAGCAATTCGATCTGTTCTGGACCCTCGCAACTCCACGCCCATTCAGTCCACTCCTTCGGGTCAGTCGGGCCGGGTGGAATCGGAGTATCCGTCAATTCGGCCGCCGCCTGCAACTGGCTGCCGGCCGCGCCAAGTTGCGCGGCGAGTTCGCTGCGCCGCCCCGCCCGAGGATGATGCGCTACAGCAGTGGTGAAATGCGCCGCGAGAGCGCTCCACCATGCCCGCCCTCCATTACGCAGGCGTTGAAGGGAGGAGAATTTCTCCCAGCAATCGACAAACTCGGCGCGCGTTTCCATCTCCGGCACAGTCTCGCCAAGGTCTGCGCCAATCGCGGTCAGTTCGGATCGCAGTTGCGCCGCCACCTCGTCAGCCTCAGCCATGCAACGAGCGGTAACTTCCACGTCTTCCAAGACGCGCACCTCCCTCAATGTGGCGACGCCTTCCTCAACCATATTGAGCAGATCGTCGAGCTTCGCGAAGCGATCAAGAGGCGAGGGGGCCTCTTCATCGGCAGCGATTTCTTCGCAATCCGCTTCGCTTTCCAAGTCGTCCTCTTCCGCCTGCGGTGCAAGCCATGGTTCCGCGGCTTCCAGAAACTCTTCAAAACCGGGTTCTGGACGTCTCTTCAGTTGGCAAAGCAAAAGAAACAAAGCCGGGGCATTATCGGGCTCCAAAAGAACTGCTTCAATCTGCTTGAGCCAATGGTGAGTAAGCCAACGCTCCGTCCGTTCGGCGGTCATTCCCGCTGGGACTCGTGCCAGACGGAGCACTTTTCTGACGGCTCCGGGCACATGCTTCGCCGTCCTTTTTAGAAACCGGAGGCGTAACTCTGGGGTCAGTTCGAGGTAGGCCGCGCGCGCCACGTCAGCGTCCGGCCCCGAGAATCGATATTTTGGGGAACCACTCATGTCCTTGGAGGAATACTACGGGGATCGGCAGAGCAACAGCCCAATGGCGTCGAACATCGGCGCAGTCGCTGTAGGCTGGACGGGGTAATTGAGCGTAGCCATAGCCGTCGAAGCATTCGCGGGCCGCGGCCGCCGTCGTGATTGCCGGTCAGCGCTCGCGGTCAACCATGCGCAGAGCAGCGAGTGGCGTTGGCATGTGACAGCGTCCAAGCGTTTCGTCGAGCGGAGCGAGGCGCCCTGCGAGCGGCGTTGGATACGACTACACGCACTACTTGTTCCTGAACATAAGCACCAGCCCACCATTCTTGCGTCGACGATCGACCACCCCCTCGATCCGCCAGTCGCCGACCTCCGTTGTGAGATCAACATGGCTGAGCCCCTCCCCAGTTGCCTGCCCACGTGCGCGCCGAAGTGACTTCATCTCACCTTAACGCGTGGTCGCGAAGGATCCCTTGGGTCTGCTGCTGATCCGGTCAGGGCTGCTCGTAAGATTCAGCCAAGCCTTGTCCCACGGCCCTCACAGCCCCCTTATGAGTCTCCTCAGCGTGGTCGAGGGACGCCCCTTGAGATTGATCTAAATGGTTGCAGCCCACTATCCACCAAGTGCCAGAATCGGAAAATAGCAGGGTTCCCAATATCGTATGCAACAGTGTCCACGACAGCATCTTACGCGGTCGAAAATGCTTCACTCGGTTTGTCATAGCGGTTGCGGATTTCCGGACGCTACCTGAGGGAGCCGACTTTCTCGGAAGGATTCTTCCGAATCCGTCGCCATTTCATCGAGCAGGCACAGATGCAGGCGCGGATCGAGACCTGTTTGGACGAGCCGCTCAATGCCGCGCGAGACACACGCACTCAACTTCATTTGACAAACGCGGAGGCTCGGTAATTCCGAAACGGAGGCCGCAGCCCCGAAGAGCACTGACATTTCCAGCGAGTGTGGGCGTCTCCCGGAGGGAACTTTGCGATTCCAACCAGTGTCCGTTCCGCGGGGCGCCGTTGAGTTTTTTTTGGTGTGAGGCCGGAAGGGCGTGGTGTCGGCGACTTGGACTCATTGCAAGCCCACAAACCTCACCATGAAAATCCCACTGCTCATCGTCACCTTCCTCTCCGTTCTTGGTTCTTCGCTCTTCGCCGCCGAACCCGTCGCAATCACGGTCATCGAGGATTTCAGCGACCCGAAGGACAACCCGCAATTCAATACCGACGTGGCGACAGTGCTCGTCGCTCTCTCGCAGTCGCACCCGCTCATCCTCAGCTATCGCGTCGTCGAGGAATCATCCGAGGCGCAGGCGCCGCAGGCAAAATTCGAGCCCTTCACCCGCGAGATGCCGACACCCCCGCAGGAGGGCCTGCGGCTCGGGGATTATCAGCGGGCTGTGGCGAAGTTTCAGGCTGACCTCGCCGCGTGGAAGAACGGAAAGGATGGTTATCTCCAATGGCGGGAGACGCAGAAGGCATCTGCGCAGGCGTGGCTCGCGGGCGCCTTGCGGAAACAGACGGAAACCTCGCAGCGCTTTGCCCGCGAACTTGCTCGCCGCCGCGGCGACTACCGGCGCTCGGATGTATGTGGTGCCGTGCTCACGGCTGCGAAGGCGGATTTTCCACCGGGCCATCACGGCTACCTCATCCTCGTTTCCGACCTGAAAGATCAACCCCTTGGGCGCGCCGGTCGTACGACACCGCTGAAAGAACTGCCGCCGGAAATCACGCTGGTTCTTGCACACCCGAGCGCCACCCGCTCACCGCTCATCGCCGGGCTGCCGAATCGCGTCATCAGCGCACCGACGCTCGCGGAGGCCGTGAAGCTCGTGAGCGCCGCGCTCACGCCCACAAACCCGACCGCGCTAGCGGAAGGAGCCCCGCCGTCGGGAACGCCCTGACCTTATTTGAAAAATATCGTCGCAGAACACGGAACGGGGCCGCTGCGGCGACTTGAACATCATCGAACCCAAAAGAACCAGACCAATGCCAACATCCGACTTCACTCGCCAACAACGCGACACGCGCCGTCAGCAACGGGCCGAACGCCGGGCCGAACGCG